>JADGOD010000141.1 GCA_017883125.1 Acidimicrobiales bacterium | reverse complement strand
CCTTGCCGGCCCGCAGCACGGTCATCGCGTGACCTCGAGGATCGTCCCTCCGACTTGGACGACGTCACCCCGGGTCAGACGCGTCGGCCGGTCGATGGGCTCGGCGTTGACGTAGGTGCAGTTCGTCGACGCCATGTCCTCGATGAAGAGGCCCGATGGATCTCGGGTGACCCGAGCGTGGACCGTCGAGGCGTAGACGTCGTCGGCGATGACGAGGTCGCAGGTGACCGAGCGGCCGATGCTCAAGGCGCGCTCGACCTCGAGGTCGAAGTGCTCGCCATCACGCTCGGCGGGCTCGATGATCACGAGGCCCGCTCCCGAGCGCCCGCGGGGGCGATGGGCGCGCTCCTTACGGCGGCCTCCGGGGCTCGTCTCGACGTAGACGGCGCGGATCACGCGCAGGAAGAAGAGGAAGATCAGCCCGACGACGAACCACTGGAGCGGGCGGATGATCGCCTGGTAGTTGGTCGATGCCCCGAGGACCTGGAAGAGGTGCATCTAGGGCGCCTCGAGGACCAGCCGTGAGGCGCCGATGAAGATCTCGTCGCCGTTGACCACCACCACCGCCGAGACCGGCGAGCCGTTGACCTTGGTGCCGTTGGTGGATCCGAGGTCCCTGACGACCACGTCGCGGCCCTGTCGGAAGACCTCGGCGTGCCGACGCGAGACGTTGGGGTCGTTCAGGACGATGTCGCACTCGGGCAGGCGGCCGATCACCACCGGGGTGTCACCCACCGCGATCCGGTGGCCATCGGGCAGGATGAGCTCGCACGGCATCTCGCCCTCGTGGACCTCGGCGACCACGCTGACCTGGCCGGGCTTGACCCGGGTGCTCTCGAAGACGTCGACCTCGACGGGGCCCAGCAGCGTGTACCCCTCGATCTCGGCGTGCTCACGGGCTGCTTCGGCCAGCTCGCGCACCAGGGCGTCGATGTAGCTGGAGAACCGGTCCACGTCGGTCAGGGACATCGAGACCGAGAAGATATTGGGCGCCACGAGCAGGCCGCGCGGACCAACCCTGCGCTGCAGGTCCATCTCCCGAGTCAGCCGCCGACCGATCTCCACCGGCTGCAGGCTGCTGCGGAATGGCCGAGTGAGGGATCCCTCAACGAGACGCTCGAGTCGTTCCTCGAACCGCTTGAGCCCCATAGCAACCTCACTCTATAGGCGACCAGGGCCAATAAGCGGCTGGGAGCCCACATTGTGTCCAAAAGGGCCCTGGGCGCCTCAGCGACGCTTCTCGGCGAGCTGGCCCCCGAAGTGCGAGTCCGGAGCCAGCCAGTCGACCGAGACGAAGCGATGGGCCAGGAGCCAGCGGTCTCCCACGGGGATCAGCCGGTCCCGGTAGCGGCCCATGTGGTCCAGGCCGATGTCAGTGAAGACCGTGAAGTAGCTGCCGACCACCGCCTCGGAGGGGCTCAGCTCCTCGAAGAGGACGTTGCTGATGTTGTGGCGGACGATTCTCGGCCCTGCCGTGCCGCCTCCCTCGCCTTGGTCGGACATCGGGGCGGAGAATCGGGCCAGGATCGCCGCCCGGCCCTCGAGGGGCTCCTCTCCTCGGATCTCCAAGACCCCGTCGTCGGCGAACGTGGCGACGTAGGTGTCCATCAAGAAGCGGTCCCCTGCGTGGGTGTAGCGGGCCAAGGTGTCACGACACCGCTCCCGGGCTTCGATCTCCCAGCTCTCCATGGATCTCTCTCCCTCTCCTATGCGAGCTCGGTGGCGGCGATGACCTGGCCGGTCCACCGCATCGGATCCTCGCTCGTGGCGATCCTCGCCACGGCGAGGGCGGGCACGCTCATGGGCACCGAGCTGGCGGCCTTCAGGCCCCGGGCCTCCATGGCCTCGACCATCTCGGTGCGGACGAAGCCCGGATCGACGTTCACCACGGCGATGTTCTTGTCGATCAGCTGAGGGGCGAGCGCGTTGGCGAGCCGGTCGAGCGCCGCCTTCGATGAGGCGTAGGCGATCGGAGCCGTCCCGGTGATCAGATCGCCCGCTCCGCCCCCCCGTGTTGGGCGGGGCCATGGTGGCGGCGCCCGAGGTGAGGTTGACGATCACCCCACCCCCGCTGGCCTCCATGAGGGGGATGGATGCCTTTATCAGGCTGAAGGGGGCATGGAGGTTGGTCGCGTACTGGAGGAGCCACTGCTCCCGGCTGAGCTCTTCGATCCGAGCGCCCCAGCTCCGGCCGGTGGTGAAGGCTGCGGCGTTCACCAGGACGTCCAGGCGCCCGAAGCGGGCGATGGCCTTCTCGGTGATCGCCTCGAGGTCGGCTTCGAGGGAGAGATCGGCGGCCACGGCGACCGCCTGGCCGCCGATCTCCTCGATCGCGGCGACGGTCTCGGTGAGGGAGCCGGGGAGCGATCCAGAGGGCATCGAGGATCGAGCCACGACCACGAGGTCGAGACCTCGCCGGGCCAGCTCCAGTGCGATCTGCTTGCCGATGCCCCTGCTGGCACCGGTGACCACCGCAACCCGCCGCTGATCCACGTGAACCCCCGTCACACCTCGGCGAGCGATCGTCGCCGCCGAGAGGCCTCACGCTATCGCTGGCGTGGCGGCATGTCGTTCGCCACACTGGGGCCCGAAAGACGGGCGTCGCCCATCAGATAGGATCTCTCTTCTCATCACTCGGGCGAGTGGCGGAATTGGCAGACGCGCTGGATTCAGGTTCCAGTGTCCGAAAGGATGTGCGGGTTCAAGTCCCGCCTCGCCCACAACCGCCTCGCCCACAACGAGGTGTCCTTCGGGACACTCCGAGGACCGGCCAGCGCTCACGCACAGAGGCTGCACCCCTTCTCTCCTGGCCATGGCGCCGACCTCAGCAACAGGGCTCCCGCACGCTGAGACCGCTGGTTCGATTCCCGACACCCGCTCAGCCCTCGGGATCAATGCCCTGCGTCAACCGGCCGTGGGCCGTCAGTCCGCCACAAACCCCTGCCAGGT
>JADGOD010000140.1 GCA_017883125.1 Acidimicrobiales bacterium | reverse complement strand
GAAGATGTCTGCCAGGGCCACACCCTGTGCTTCATGGCGGCCCCCGAGGTCTTCGACCTCCGCGAGGAGGACGGCCACTCCTTCGTCAAGGTCACCGAGTTCACCCCCGAGTTGATCGAGGCGGCCAAGCGCGCCGCGCTCACCTGCCCCGAGCAGGCGATCGTCATCGAGGAGTAGGTATCACGCGCTGGTGAGCAGCCCACCTGAGCTGTCTGCGCATCGGAGGGGCACGGATGGTCGAAGGGCACGTGGCGATCGGTGCTGCCCCGATCTGAGAGTCACCGGTCGAGCTGCAGAGAGCCAGTACCGGCAAGGGAACATCCCGAGAACTCGGCAGCTCCCAAACAGCCTTCTTCACATGAATCTGCGAGCAACCCGGTGGCCACACAGACTCGAAAGCCCGAGATGCCCCGAGGCTGGGTCTGCTCAGCGAAGGTTGGCGTCAACGAGCCGCTTGACCGACCCCGCAGCAGAAGGCTTGCGCTCGATCCGCTCGGAGACGAGGACCTTGACGGTTCCCTGATCCCCAGAACGTGCAGCGGCCGCTATCAGGGTCTGGTCGATGACGTCGCGCTGAGCGATGCTTCCGCCGATGACGGCTGAGCGGGTGCGGGCATCGAACAGGCTCTCGGCCGCTGTCCCTGCATCTCCCCGCTCGAGTGCGCTGAACCCCCCGAACAGCTGACGACCGGAGATGGCGAGCGCGAGTGCATTGGTCGTCCCCTCGTCACGGGCGTTCGCAGCGATGATCGCCTCGACGAGATCCGTCCGCTCGGCGAGCGAGAAGATCATCACGGCGTGAAGGTCGTTGAAGGCGTAGAGCGCATCGTCGATATGCGGTTCAACGAGGCCGACCAGCGCGAGCGCCCGCTCTCTGGTGTCAACACCGAGGAGGCTGAGACGCCACAGCAGGGCTGCCGCATCGACGATGTCCAGCCACTCGGTGCTCGGCCTCGTGCGGATGGGGCCGTCGTAGAGGGCCAGCGCACCGTCGAGATCGCCTTGTTCGATCAGATAGAGGGCCAAGTGCCACCAGTTGTGGACGGCGAAGAAGCTTTCCTCCCACTTGAGGGAGGTTCCCGACAGGAACTCGACGCCCTCTTCGGTCCGCCCCTCCATCTCGAGGACGTGGGCCAGGGCGTGATGGGCCCAGACGTCAGTCTCCTTGGCTCTGAGGGCGAACCGTGCGGCATCCTCGGCACGGCGGTAGTCGCCGGTCTCCTCGAGGCCGAAGGCGTACATCCCCTGGACGACTCCGAACAGCGGGTCCTTCTCGCTCCACGCGAAGCTGGCTCTCGCAACGACGTCTCTGATGTTCCTCGAGTCCCCGAGGAAGAACGAGAGATCGTGAGCGATCCGAAGAGCCAGGAGATCGTGGGGGTCTCGAGCAACGGCCTTGTCAAGGCACCGCGCGGCGACGTCGAGCTGCCCGTCGGCCCACGCCCTCATCGCTGCAGCGTGCAGCTGCTCGCGCTCAGATGCCTTCACCAGGAGGGGGTCAAGCTCCGCGAGGCGATCCCGAGCGGAGCGCTGCGACGCGCGGGTCTGGGCGAACAGATCGAACCCGGCTCGGGCGATTCGTGGGAGAGGCGCCTCCGGATCGGCATCGATCGCCTGGTCAAGCACGGCAGAGGGGTTCCCCTTGAAGAGGACGAGGTCGACCGTCGCCTCCTCCAGGAGGCGGGCAGACTCCTCGCTCGAGGTCTGGATCTCGACTCCCCATCGGTCGGTGGTGGTCATGATGAGGTCCCTTCGTTCTTGAGGGGCCTGGCGGCCCCTAGGTGGATCAAGAGATGACTGCTCCCATCGATATCAGCCAGAGCCGAGAGGGTCCTCACTGATGTCGATGGCTCGACGGTGCGGGGGTAGGTCTGCTCACGATCATGGCCTGTTCCCGGGCCTGATGCGACCGTGGTGTCCCTCCACCGGTTCGGAGAGCACCCGCGCCGGGCGTCGGTGCGGGTTGCTCGCTCGATGCAGCGGTCGGCGCCTTGGGCCACGCCGAGCACGACCCGAACGTCCCGGAGGATCCAGGTGGCCTTCTCAGCGAAGCGGCATGGCGAGCGGAGCGAAGCCCACCTGGCCTGTCTGCGCATCGAAGAGGTACTGGTTCTCGAAGAGCACGTGGCGGCCGGTGTTGATGAAGACAAGGCCGATGAACCCTATCGGTGATCCGCCCGGTGCCACCGACATCCCCACGAATGACGGCGCCATGCCGATCGCCGGCGGTTGGCTCCCGCCGCTCACCGGCCCCGAGGAGAAGCTGTAGCTGAGCACCGAAGACGACGCGCTGGGCGCGGTGATCGAGATCATCTGGTTCGCCGGGAGCCCCCCGGCCACCACGGGGGGCTTCGAGGAGCGGGAGCTGAAGGTGATGTACATCTGAGGGATCCCCACGTCCAGCAGCATCGACCCGCAGACCGGTGTCGCCGCCGGTGGCGCTGGCGTGGCGAAGCTCACGCACGCGGGGGCTCCGAGCCAATCTCCTGGGACGCTCGAGCTCGCGCTCATCGTCTCGAGCGAGAAGCCGGCGCTGTCAGCCGAGGTGATCCCTGTCGTGATGGACGACCCGGAGAGGAGGTAGCCCTGGGACATCGTCTGGCCGGTGGGCGGCTCGATCGCCAAGAAGGCGTTGTCGCGCGGTGAGGCGAACGGGTCAGCGGTGCTGGTGCCGCCGCGGTCGAAGCCCACGCCGAGGTAGCGGAAGCCGGAGAACGCCGGCGGGCTCTTGCACTTCGAGTTGACGTGGCACGCGCTTGAGAGCACAGCGAGGACGCGGATCGGCACCGATGTCGCCTGGGAGGCGCCCATCTGGAGGGTGACGGGGGCCAGGTAGATGTAGCCGACGAACTCATTTCCCGATGAGTCGTAGTACTTCATCGCCGCCGGTCCAGGCCCGACGGAGTCCGGTCCCAGCTGCGTGTAGGGCACCATGGTGCCGATCGAGCCGGTGTCCACGGTGTAGCTGGCGAGCTGAGCATCCGTCGGCGCGGTCGCCGGTGCAGGTGAGGAGGGCACCGATGCGCCGTAGCCGACGGCGGCCATGAGCGACAGACCTCTGGTGTCCACGTTGAGCGTGGCGCACGCGCTCCCCGAGGTACCCGAGTGGCAGTTGGTGGGGGTGGTGTACGAGGCGGTGCCGAGCGTCGACGGCGGGTTCGCCAGGGACAGGGTCGTCGTGCCGATCGCCCGTGACGTGGTGTTCGTGCAGGTGTTGGTGGAGGCGAGCCGTTCGGCCGCCGTGACGGTCAGGGGACGGCTGAGATAGGAGCCGTTGTAGGAGAGGGAGAACGACGAACCTCT
>JADGOD010000139.1 GCA_017883125.1 Acidimicrobiales bacterium | reverse complement strand
GGGAGCTCGTCGGCCACGCCGTGGCCTCGGTGGTGACCCTGCTGGATCTCGATCTCTGTGTCGTTGCCGGCTCGGTGGCGCTGGGGTTCGGCGAGCCCTTCTTCCGTGCAGCCCAGGCGGCGCTGGAACGAGAGACTGGACTGTCCTTCACGGAAGGCGCCAAGATCGTTCCGGCGGGGCTGGATGATGCGGGACCGCTGATCGGTGCCGCTGCAGTCGGGTTGCTCGCCCAGCGAGACCGGGTGCCGGTCTCATGAGTCGCTTCATGGAGCGGGGAACGGTTCCCGCACTGCTGCGGAGACCGTGGCGAATACCACGAGCGCTTCAGGCGGTCGCTGCACTCGCACCACAGGGGTGGTGGCGCCGTCGCCCCTTCCTACCGCTGCCCGACGACGCCTATTGGCGGTTTCGGCTTGAGACCTCGTCGGGGGGTGACGGGACGACGCTGCCGAGCCCCGAAGAGGTGGTGGAGGTCGTCGATTGTCTCCACCGGATGCGTCGGCAGCGGAGGTAGGTTCTCGGTTTGATGGAGCGTGTGCTTTTGCTCAATGCGAGTTGCGAGCCGCTCCAACTGGTGACGGCACGGCGAGCGATCACGTTGCTGATCGGCGAGCGTGCAGAGGTCGTCGCCGCACGAAACGACGCACTTGCCTTCCGATCACCGTCGACCGAGACACGAGTTCCCTCGATCGTCAGACTCCGCAACTACGTCAAGGTGCCGTTCCGCTCTACGCAGCCACCGGTCTCGCGCCGAGCAGTGCTGCTTCGCGACCAGTACCGGTGCGGGTACTGCGACGGTCACGCCGACACGATCGACCATGTCATGCCTCGGAGCAGAGGCGGCCGACACGAATGGACAAATGTGATTGCGGCCTGCAAGCGCCACAACCTGCAGAAGGGCGACAGGCTCCTCCACGAGATCGGGTGGGAGCTGCTGTTCGAGCCAACAGCGCCGAGTGGGCTGCTGTGGCGGTGGCGTCACCTGGGGGAGATCGACCCGCTGTGGGAGCCGTATCTGGGCGAGACGCAGTTCGCAGCGTGAACGCCCCATCTGGGATTCCTCGCCTCAGCGTCGCCCGCCTCAGAACACGCCAAGAGCTGGTCGTCGTCGTCAGGGAGCTGAGCGAGCCGTGGCTGGTGCTCGGGAGCTCTCAGGGTGCCGGGCTCCTTGGAGGCTCCATGCCTGGTCACAGGGTCGTGCGTCGCCGAGGCGGGGGAGGGGTCGTCTTGATGACCCCGGACGACGGGATCTGGATCGATGTGTGGTTGCCGGTCACCTCTCCGACGTATCGCAGCGGGGTGAGAGAAGGTCTTGAGGTGGCCGGCGACGCTTGGGTCACCGCCCTCTCTTCGATGGGGGTCGGCTCGGTCTCCACCGTGCGCGACGTTCCTGAGCCCACGCACAGCGAGATCTGCTTCGCCGGGATCGGTCACGGTGAGGTGGTCGACCACGGGCGCAAGCTCGTCGGCGTCACGGCGTGGCGATCGCGTGAAGGGACGCTGCTCCAGACGGCTTTGTATCGGCGACGCGACCAGACGCTGCCCGACTTCCTGGCCATCGAGCCCGAGCAGCGGATCGCTGCTCGGGAGATCCTGGCGAACCAGGTGACCGATCTCTCTGCGCTTCAGGTCCCGGTGCCACCCGGGAAGGGTCTCGCCCGCGACCTGGGCCGTCGACTCGCCGAGGTGTTCGGCGAGTTCCAGGCGGTCATCTGCGAAGAGCGCCCTCCAGAGGTGGAGGGACCTTGAGCTGAACCTTCCCGGCCGATAGCAACTCGATATGCAGCGTCAGCGCCCTCCGGGGCGCATTTTTCGCGCCTGGGGTCCGGTTCTGGACCTTCTTTGGCCTCAAAGTGGTCTCTAATTGTTGACCTGTGGTGCAAAAGGGCATAAAGTGGCGCACAGTGGAGGAAAAGGGAGCATCGCTCCCGAACGGAGACCGGGAGGAGGGATCCAGTGGCTGGCTTTGTTGGGCATTTCGAGCACAACGTTGACGCCAAGGGCCGGGTCATCCTGCCGGCGAGGTTCCGAGAACCCTTCATCCGAGGCGGATTCCTGACGGCGAACCGAGAGGGTTGCGTCGCCCTCTGGACGCCAGGTGAGTTCGAGCGCCAGATGACCGAGATGCTCGAGGCGTCCAAGACCGACCGCGACGGCCGGAACCGGGCTCGGATCTGGGCATCGAACTCCGCCGAGATCGAGGTCGACAAGCAGGGACGGATGGCGGTGCCGGCCAACCTCCGCGAGTTCGCTCAGCTCACTGGGGAGGTGCTGATCAACGGGGCCATCGACCGGATCGAGTTCTGGAACCCCACTCTCTGGGAGGAGCGAGTCCGACCGGCGGAACTGTGGTTCCTCGAGGACGGCGAGTGAGCACGACCACAAGGAAAGGAGCCGCCCAGCGGCACTGCAACACACACCTGGCCAGGACCATGCGCAGCCTCTCGACTGACACGGTGGAAGACCGCTCCTCCGCCCTCTTCCCCGTCGGTGCCGGGAGCCTCCACTCACCGGCGACCTCGTCCGTCGAGGGGCTGCGGATGGCCCAGGATTTCGCACACATACCGGTCCTCCTCGACGAGGTCACGGCACTCTTCTCCCCGGTTCCCGCCGGGGTGGTGGTCGACGTCACCCTCGGGGGTGCCGGCCATGCCGCCGCCCTGGTGGCATCTCGGTCCGATCTGGGTCTCTTGGGCATCGATAGGGACCCCGCAGCGCTAGAGGTTGCACGGCTGCGCCTGGCGGAGTTCGGCGATCGAGCGGTGGTCCACCAAGGGCGGTTCTCCGAGATCCGTGACATCGTCAGCGACTCGATGGAGGGCCGCTCCCCCTGGCCGGTCATCCCTGGCATCTCGGGGCCGGCTCCGGTCGTCGGAATCCTCGCTGACCTGGGCGTGAGCTCCCCCCAACTCGACTGGTCGGAGCGAGGCTTCTCGTTCTCGAAGAACGGCCCGCTCGACATGAGGATGGACCCCACGCACGGTGAGACCGCGTCGGAGTTCTTGGAGAGCGTCGACCTCGAGGACCTCACAGAGATCCTTCGGGAGAACGGCGAGGGTCGGTATGCCCGCCGGATCGCCAGAGCGCTTCTCGCCGCCGTGCCATTGACCACCACCGACGAGGTCGTCGCCGTGGTCGACAGCGCTGTGCCGAGAGGCGATCGACGCCGGGGCCACGTGGCCTCGCGGGTCTTCCAGGCCCTCCGCATCGCAGTGAACTCGGAGAACATCGAGCTCGAGACCCTCCTTGACTCCGTGCTGGACCTTCTGGCCCCTGGTGGACGAGTCGCCGTGATCTCGTATCACTCGGGCGAGGACGCCCTCGTCAAGCACACGCTCCGTCGATGGGCCGAAGGAGATTGCACCTGCCCGCCAGCGATGCCCTGCGTCTGCGGATCCGTCTCGCTTGGAACGCTCGTCGGTCGTCGCTCGGTGCGCGCCTCTGAGTCAGAGTGTGAGCGGAACCCGCGGGCGCGCAGCGCCCGCTTGCGGTGCTTTGAGGCGAACCGATGACGCCGGCAGCCGCGACCGCTCGCCGTGCGACGACCCCGCGTCGGGCGCCCAGCGCCCCACCGCGCCAGAAGCGACAGCGCCTCGAGGTCGTCGCCACCGGCTCCAAGACGAGCAATCGTCGCCGAATCCCGGAGCTGCTGGCGGTGCTGGTTCTCGCCGGAAGCCTCCTGGCCATCGTGATCGGCCACTCGATGCTCGCCCAGGGTCAGATCAGGATGGGGAAGATCTCTGCGGAGCTCGCCCAAGAGCAGGCCGTGAACCGCGTGACCGTGCTGAACGTGGCAGCCCTCGAGACGCCGGCGAGGATCTCCCAGGAAGCCGGAGCCCTCCACCTGGTCCAGCCGTTCCAGATCCTCCAGCTGCCCTCGGTCTCGTTGACCGAGCCACTCCCACCCCTCAAGATCACCGCGGCTCCGGGGCACCCGTGACGCCACGGACCTCCGCGCCGCCGCGTCGTCCCGCTCCCACGCGGCGGCCGGCGAGCAACCCGCGCTCTCCCTCTGGTCGAAGAGCGCCGTCTCGGCCCCGCCCGGCACGCCCGGCGCCGCCTCGTCGGCCGACGCCGCCCTCGGCCCCCCGGACGTCGTCCCGCCAGCGTCGACCGGCTGTCGACTCCTCGAGGTTCAGCGCTCGCCTCAAGTTCTTCCGAATCGCCTTGATCGTCGCCCTGGTCGCCATGGGGTTCCGGGTCATCGAGCTCCAGGTGTTCAGGGCGCATCAGTACCAGCGCGCGGCAAGCCTCCAGCTCCGTCAGACCGTTCCGATGCCGGCCGTGCGCGGCGGGATCTTCGACCGCAACGGTGCGGTGCTGGCGATGTCGGTTCCGACCAAGCAGGTCATCGCCGACGACTTCCAGATCTCGCACCCCGTCGAGGAGGCTGCGGCGCTCTCTCCGCTGCTGGGCATCCCAGCCGACAAGCTCCAATCGATGCTGTCGCGCCACTCGGGGTACGCCGTGCTGAGCACACACCTGGACACGACGAAGGCGGCCATCGTCGCCAAGAACAGGTTCCCGGGGATCACCATGTTCGACACGTCGTCGAGGGTCGTTCCCAATGGGCCCCTGGCGTCGTCGGTCGTCGGTGTCACGAACGGGCAGGGTCTGGGTGCCGCCGGTCTCGAGTACCAGTACGAGAAGCTCCTCGCCGGTAGCGCAGGCCAGGAGACCGTGCTCCAGACCCCATTCGGCGTCAGCCTGCCTCAGGGTGGTGTGCTCAAGACCAAGCCTGCGGTCGCCGGGGCGGGCATCGAGCTGACGATGGATCAGCCCCTGCAGTACGTGACCGAGCAAGCACTCGGAGCACAGATCGTGGCGAGCCATGCGATCTCGGGCACGGCGATCGTGATGGACACCCGAACCGGTCAGATCCTCTCGGTCGCCAATCTGGTGGCGACCGGCGCCCCCGACCCCAATCTCCCGAGCCCCCTTGCCTCCCAGGCGCCATCGGGGATCCCTGGCGTCGCTCAGGCGCAGAACAACCTGGCGGTCACCCAGACCTACGAGCCCGGGAGCGTGTTCAAGATCGTCCCCTTCGCAGCGGCGTTCGAATCCGGGCAGATCCAGCCGTCGACCTCGTTCAGCGTTCCCTCCCATGTGGTGGTCGATGCGCACGACTTCCACGACGCCGAAGCACACGGGGCCTTGACGATGACGGCTACGCAGATCCTCGAGCAGTCGTCCAACATCGGCACGTATCTGATCTCCAACCAGCTCGGAGAGAGTCAGCTGCTGGCTGAGGTCGAGCGTCTTGGGTTCGGCCAATCAACCGGCCTCGACTTCCCAGGCGAGTCGAACGGCTTGCTGATGAACGCCACGCGCTGGCAGCCAACCGATATCGCCGCCCTCCCGATCGGCCAGGTCGACGCCGTGACGCCTCTGCAGGTGCTCGACGCGTACAACGTGGTCGCCAACCGAGGGATCTTCGTCTCGCCGAGCCTGGTGCGCGCCACGACGGGTGTCGACGGCCAGCTCCATGCGGTCGCAGCGTCAGCAAGCCGGCGGGCCATGCAGACGAGCACTGCAGCCACCCTTGCTGCGCTCCTCCAGGGCGTGGTGACCAGCGGAACTGGCGCAAAGGCAGCCATCCCGGGCTACCTGATCGCAGGGAAGACCGGGACGGCGCAGATCCCCACGCCAGGCCAGGACAGCTACCTCACCGGGGCGTACAACGCAACGTTCGTGGGCTTCGCCCCGGCGGACAACCCAGTGCTCTCGGCTATTGTGGTCCTACAACGACCGACGCCCTCCTTCTTCGGAGGAGACACTGCAGCACCAGTCTTCGCCAAGATCATGAGCTACGCCCTCCACCGATACGGAATCCCGACCTCGCCAGGTGGAAGCGGTGCGCAGACAGCGGCGGCCGCTCAGAACTCCACGAGGGAGTCCACCTGATCGTGGAGAGGCCCGATCCAGCTGAACACGGCATCGCAGAAGAGGTTCGCACCAGAGGGATCCCACGATGCACCTCATTGACGTGATGGGTGCGCTCGATGGGGCGACCCTCCTCAGAGGTGACGCGGACACGGCCATCACCCGAATCGACCTCGACAGCCGTTCGGTGACCGAAGGCTCGCTGTTCTGCTGCATCGTCGGGTCGAGTGACGATGGCCACCTCCACGCCGAAGATGCCGTCAAGCGAGGAGCGGTGGCAATCCTCACCGAACGAGACATCCCACTCTCCGCCCCGACGCACGTGGCCGAGATCCGGGTGCCTCGGGGAACGGCCCGAGCGGCGTGCGCACGGCTCAGCGCAGAGATCGTCGGTCGCCCCGCCGACGAGCTCACGATGGTTGGGGTGACGGGCACAAACGGGAAGACCACGGTGGCCACCATCCTCGGGACCCTCCTCGAGGCCGGAGGATTCGCCTCAACCGTGATCGGAACCCTGACGGGTGCTCGGACGACCCCTGCTCCTCCGGAGCTGCACCGGCTCTTGGCCGAAGCGGAGCGAGATGCCGAGCAGCGCCACAGGCCCGGAGCCGTGGCCATGGAGGTCTCAAGCCACGCCCTTGACCAGGAGAGGGTCTCGGGGATCCACTTCGCCGTAGGCGTCTTCACCAACCTGAGCCACGACCATCTCGACTACCACGGGACGATGGACGCGTACCTCGCTGCGAAGGCACGGCTCTTCGAGCCGGAGGTCGCAGGGACCGCCGTGATCTGGGCCGAGACCCCTGAGGGGGCGTCGATCCTCGAGCGGTGCGGCGAGCGAGGCGTGGCCGTGGGCTGGGGGAGCATCACCGACCTCTCCATGGATGCCACCGGCTCGCGCTTCGTCTGGCGGTCGGTCCCGGTGGCGATCCACCTTCTTGGGCGGCTGAACGTCATCAACACCCTCTTGGCGGCGGAGGCAGCGGTGGCCCTCGGGATGGCACCGGAACAGGTGGCCGCCGCGCTCGCGTCGATAGCCCCAATCGAGGGACGGATGGAGATCATCCCCGGGCCGGGCTCGGCGCCACTCGTCGTGGTTGACTACGCCCACACGCCGGAGGCTCTGGAGAGCGCCCTCGAAGGAGCGAGGCTTGTGGCGGGTTCCGCTGGGAGCGTCACCGTCGTCTTCGGTTGTGGCGGCGATCGCGACGTTGCCAAGCGACCGAAGATGGGCGCGGTGGCCTCGGGTCGCGCCGACAAGGTCTTCGTGACCACGGACAACCCTCGTCACGAAGATCCGGCAGCCATCGCCTCCTCGATCCTCTCTGGAGTGGTGCCGGGAGCAGTGATCGTCGAGGAAGCTGACCGAGCTCGAGCGATCGGCCGGGCGATCCGAGGCTCTCGCGCCGGAGACGTCGTCCTCATCGCGGGCAAGGGGCATGAGACGACCCAGGTGTTTGCCGACGCCACGCTCCCTTTCAACGACCGTGAGATCGCTGCCTCTGTTCTGGCATCGGCAGATGAGCAAGGGGATCCGGCGTGCTGAGTCTCATGGTCGCCGGCGGCGTGGCGCTCTGGGTCGCTGCTCTCCTGACCCCGATCCTGGTGCGGTGGCTCCAGGCTCGGCAGATTGGCCAGCACATCCGTGAAGACGGACCGGCGACCCACTCGGTCAAGGCCGGAACCCCGACCATGGGCGGGGTGGTCATCGTCGGTGCGGTCATCGTCGGATTCACCGTTGGGCACCTCGGCACCCACGTCGGACTCTCACGTGCTGGGGTGCTCATCATCCTCGCTGTCGTCAGCTTCGGCTTCATCGGCTTCCTCGACGACGTGATCAAGATCCGGAACCGGCGAAGCCTC
>JADGOD010000138.1 GCA_017883125.1 Acidimicrobiales bacterium | reverse complement strand
GCCGTGTGGTCAGCGAACTGCCCGTAGGCCTCGTCGACGAGCACGAGACCCCGGCTGGCTTCGAGCGCTGCCCGGACGATGTCGAGCGACTCGGTCAGACCGGGGGGGTTGTTCGGCGAGCAGAGGAAGATGACGTCAGGGTCGCTCTCCGCGATCGCCTCGTCGAGGATCTGGAGCGACAGGGCGAACCCCTCCCCGCGCTCGCGGTCGATCACCTTGGTCCCCGTGACCCTGGCGATGTGCGAGTGCAGGGCGTAGGTCGGCTCGAAGACAAGCGCGGATCGACCCGGACCGCCGTAGGCCAGCAACAGCGACTGGAGGACCTCGTTCGATCCGTTGGCGCAGAAGACCTGAGCTGCCGAGACGCCCTCTGACGAGGCGATCGCGGCACGAAGGGCCGTCGCTCGGCGGGCTGGATAGCGGTTGAGGGAGAGCCCAGCGACTCGTCGGACGAAGGTCTCCATGAACGCTGCGGGTGGAGCGAAGGGCGACTCGTTCGTGTTCAGCCGGACCGCCGCGTCGACCTGCGCAGAGTGGTAGCCCTCGAGCGCGACCAGATCAGCCCTGATGGATGGGAGGGTCATCGTCGCATCCTGATCGATTCGGCGTGCGCCACCAGCCCCTCGGTCTCGGCCAAGAGCTCGACGGTCGGAGCCAGCGATTCGAAGCCCTGTCGGGTCACCTCGACGACGTGAATGTGACGGCGGAAGTCATCAGCCCGGAGTGCGCTGGCGAACCGCGCGCTTCGGTTCGTCGGCAGGATGTGGTTGGGGCCCGCGGCGTAGTCGCCCAGGCTGGCGGGCGCATCGATCCCGCAGAAGACCGCTCCTGCTGCTCGGATGCCGTCGACGAGCCCGCTGTAGTCCTCGACGAGGAGCTCGAGGTGCTCAGGGGCGACGAGGTTCGAGACGGCCAGAGCCGCGGCTGGGTCGTCGACGAGACAGCACACACCGTTGCTGGACAGCGTCGCCTCGAGGTCCGCTCGTCGAGGCGAGGACGCCACGAGCTCGATCAGCTGGGTGTTCACCTTCTCGGCCACCGCGGGGTCCCAGGTGACGAGCCACGCCATCCCGTCTGGCCCGTGCTCCGCCTGGACCATCAGGTCGATGGCCGCCAAGGCCGGTGGCGTCGTGGCATCGGCGATCACCACGATCTCCGAGGGCCCGGCGAAGGACGAGGCGACGCCCACGACTCCCGAGAGCTGGCGCTTGGCCTCGGCCACGTAGGCGTTCCCGGGACCGACGATCACGTCGACGCGCTCGACCGACTCGGTGCCGAGCGCCATCGCAGCGATGGCGTGCGCCCCACCGAGGGGGTAGATCTCGTCGATGCCGGCGATCGCTGCAGCGGCCAAGGTGGCGTCATCGATCGTGCCACCGTGGGCAGGCGGCACGCACAGGGCGATCTGGCCCACGCCAGCCACCCGTGCCGGAGCGGCGCACATGAGCACCGAGGATGGATAGCGAGCACGCCCACCGGGGGCGTAGCAACCCGCACGCTCGACGGCGACGTCCCGGTGCTGGACGCGGATCCCGTCAGATTCGAACGGCTTCATCGGCGCGGGCTCGTCCGAGTGGTACGCCACGATCCTCTCGAACGCCACCTCGAGCGCTGTGCGCAGCTCTGGCGAGATGGCTCCAAGGGCACGGTCGAGCTCTGAGGGATCCAGGCGGATCTCGTCGAGCTCGACCCCGTCGAACCGCTCGCTGAGGCGCCGAAGAGCGCTGTCTCCGTCGCGTCGAACCTCATCGATGATGGTCGCCACCGCTCCGGCGACATCTTGTCCCGGTGCACCCGGAGACGGCAACGATCCCTCGACGTCGATACCAAGACCTCGGAGATCGATCATGGTGAGCATTGGCGAATCGTATCGCCCTCTCCCCCGAGATCGCTCCGGCCGAGTGGCGTCCCACTTCGGAGTCGGCCATGATCCTTGCGTGGACGACTCCATCGAACTCTCCTCGCTGCTTGCCAGCCTCGAGGACATCGCCAAGCGCATCTCGACCATCGTTGAGAAGAACGCTGACATCGAAGGGGTCGACGCCGAGCTCATCGCTCTCGAGCGCTCCGTCACCAGCTCCCTGCGGCGGCTCCGACGAGCGACGCGCAGCGCAGAGAAGCGGCGCTGATCCCGAGGGCCTAGCCGACCCCGATCTGAGGGCAGAAGTCCGCCAGGCAGCAGGCTCCGCACTCCGCCCGACGCGAACGGCAGACCGCTCGGCCGTGCAAGATCAACCTCAGGCTGAAGGCGCCCCGCCGCGACGCCGGGATCAGAGCGCTCAGGCCGTGCTCGACCTTGACGGGATCGCTCTCCTCGGTGAGGCCCAACCGGCGGCTCAAGCGGCCGACGTGGGTGTCGACCGGGAGTCCCGGAAGATCGAAGGCCACCGAGCGCAGCACGTTGGCGGTCTTGCGCCCGACACCGGGGAGTGTGACCAGGTCCTCGATCCGGGTGGGGACCTCGCCATCGAAGCGATGGACCAGCCCGTTGCCCATCCCGATCAGGTTGGCCGCCTTCGCCCGGTAGAAGCCGGTGGAACGGATCAGCGCCTCGAGCTCTTGGGGGTCGGCCATCGCCAGATCGGCCGGAGAGGGGTACCGAGCGAAGAGCCCCGGGGTCACCGAGTTGACCCGGTCGTCGGTGCACTGCGCAGAGAGGATCGTCGCCGTGAGGAGCTCGTAAGGATTTGAGAATCGCAGTGCGCAGAGCTCGCTGGCATCGCCTGGGAACTCCTCCTCGAGCCTGCGATCGACTTCCCGTGCGCGGCCCTTGGGGCTTCGAGGGCGTGCCACGTGAGAAGACTACCGAGTCTTCTCGGTACCCTTGGCCCATGCCTACGGTCTCGTTGAGCAGCTCCGACGTTCTCTCCATCGCCGAGCGTACCGAGGTCGAGATGCTCGAGGAGTCGACGGCGGCTCAGCTCAAGAGGGAGGCGTTGACCGAGCAGGCGCTCCGCTCCCTTCGCTCCGGACATCCTGCATTCCACGTCCTGCGGAGGATCGATGGGGTCATCCAGGCCTACGCCCAGGGGTCGGTCAGCGAGGGCTTCCTCGAGGTCGAGTTCCTCGGGGACCTCATCGCCGACGACCTCCTCGAGTGCGCTGGCCGCCACGCTGCCAGCATCGGCCTGCGGCTCTCGGTCTGGGCCCGTGGGATCACCGCCTCAGATCCAGCGCCGCCCGGGAGAGGCTTCATCGAGGACCGGACCCTCCTGCGTCTCACCCGCTCCCTCCCGGCCGAGGAGCCGGGGCCGTCTCCAGCGGGCGTCTCGATCCGACGGTTCGATCCCGACTCCGACGCAGAGGCTTGGCTCGCCCTCAACGCTCGATCTTTCGCCGATCACCCCGACCAGGGCCGCTGGACCCGAGCGGACCTCCACGCTCGGATCGACGCCCCGTGGTTCGACCCCTCCGGGTTCTTCGTGGCTGACGGGGACGGGAGGCTCCTCGGATTCTGCTGGACGAAGATCCATGACGAGGCGTGGGGGCGTGTTGGTGAGATCTACGTCATCGGCGTCGATCCCGGATCTGGCGGTCGTG
>JADGOD010000137.1 GCA_017883125.1 Acidimicrobiales bacterium | reverse complement strand
CGCGCCCACCGAGTGAGCGGTGTGGTCCGATCGAACTGGCGGATGCGGCTCCAAGCCGCGACGATGGAGCCATGACTTCTTTTGATCGCCCCTTCGGCCGGTACTTCGAGGACTTCGAGATCGGCGACGTCTACAAGCACTGGCCCGGGAAGACGATCACCGAGTACGACGATCATCTCTTCTGCATGATCACGATGAACCACCACCCGCTCCACACGAACGCCTGGTTCGCTGAGCACGAGTCGGTCCAGAAGCGCAACGTCGTGGTCGGCAACCTCGTGTACTCGCTCGTCCTCGGGATGAGCGTCCCCGACATCTCCGGGTCGTGCATCGCCAACCTGGAGGTCGAGACGCTGCAGCACAAGAACCCGACGTTCCACGGCGACACCATCTACGCCGAGTCCCGGGTGCTCGAGAAGGCCGAGTCGAAGTCGAAGCCGGACCGGGGCATCGTGGCGGTCGAGTCCAAGGGCTTCAACCAGGACGGCCTCGAGGTCTGCTACTTCCGTCGCCGCCTTATGGTCTGGAAGCGTGAACAAGCTCCCGCCCGCCGGCGCCCCTACGGCGACGACATCTGGAGCTGAGCTCGCGCCGGCACCGGTCGGTCGGTGGCGGCGTCGGCTCGCACAACGCCTGGAGATCACCCGAGATCTGCCCTGGCGCCACACCCGTGACCCATGGGCAGTCCTCGTCGCTGAGGTGATGGCCCAGCAGACCCAGGTCGAACGGGTCATCCCGGTATGGGGCCGGTTCTTGAGCGACATGGGGACGCCGCAAGCCTGTGCGGAGGCGGGGAGAGGTGCGGTGATCCGCTCCTGGGAGGGTCTCGGCTACCACCGACGAGCGGTCTCGCTCCACGCCGCGGCCACCGAGATCGTCCAGAGCCATGCCGGCGTGGTCCCTGACGACCTCGACGCGCTTCGAGCGCTCCCCGGTGTCGGCCAGTACACGGCGAGGGCGGTGCTGGCCTTCGCCTACGAGCGAGACGTGGGCGTGGTGGACACCAATGTGGCGCGCATCTTGGCTCGGGCGGTTGCCGGTCGTCCCCTGACCGCAGGGGTCTCCCAGCGGCTCGCCGACGATCTCGTGACCGAGGGGCGGGGGTGGTTCCACAACCAGGCCATGCTCGACTTCGGCTGGGGCCGATGCTCAGCGACGCCGGTGTGCCAGGGCTGCCCGGTGCGCCGCTCGTGCGCGTGGGCCAGGGCCGGGTGGCCGTCACCGGACCCGGCCACGTCGAGCTCAGGGACGTCCCGCCCCCAGCCTCGGTTCGAAGGCTCCGACCGCCAGCTGCGCGGGCAGATCCTGTCGGTCGCCCGCCGCGATGCGGGAGCTGAAGCGTGGCGAGAGGAGCTCGACGGTCAGTTCGGGAGAGCGAGGGTGGACCGGGCACTCGACGGGCTGATCGCCGACGGGTTGGTGGCGGTCGCCGACGGCTCGGTGTCGATTCCCTAGTGCCGGGACGGCCCGAGGAACCGGAGGATCTCCTCGGCGACCACCTCAGGGCGCTCGAGGTGGAGGAAGTGTCCCGCTGACTCGATCGTGATCGCTGCAGAGCCCGGTCCAAGGGCTTGGGCTGGATCACCGATCGCCTCGACGCCGAAGCAGCCGTCGGACTCGCCATGGAGGTAGAGCGTCGGGACCTTGCTCGGGCGGCTCACTGCCGCCTGGGCGTCGGCCAGCCCTGGGTCGTGGAGGTCCAGGTCGAACATTGCGCGGTAGTAGCCGACGGCGGCGGCGATCCGCTCGGGGGAGTCGAGCGCACGACGGACCCCCTCGACGTCGGCTGAGGCGTCGTAGCCGGGCGACCAGTCAGCCCACAGCCGGGCGATCAGCGCGAAGTCATCGTGGCTGACCATGAACTCCGCGGCCGGGGTCTGGAAGAAGAAGATGTACCAGCTCCTCTTGAGCTGGTCGATCGAGAGGAGCGCCTGGCCGACCGAGGGCATCGGCGGGACCGCCATGGTGACCATCGCCCGCCATGCCTCGGGGGCGAGCGCGGCGGCCCCGTAGGCGGCGAGCGCCCCCCAGTCGTGGCCGATGAGGACGCTCGAGCCATCCCCTCCGAGGGCGTCTCGGATTGCCACGAGGTCCTGGGCCAACGCGGCGGTCTGATAGCGGCGATCAGAGGGGACGTCGCTTGGTGCGTAGCCCCGCATCGCCGGGGCCACCACCCGGTAGCCGGGATCGGCCAGGGGACCGTGGAGGTGTCGCCACGTGTCGATCGAGTCCGGGAATCCATGGGCGAGCAGGACCAGCGCTCCATCCTCGGGCCCTGACTCGACACCTCGGAACACCATGCCGTTCGCCGTCACCTCGAGGTTCCGCATCCGGCCACGGTAGCCCTCAAGGCCCTGGGGTAGCGTGGGGAAGTGGACGTCACCTTCTTCGGGACGCGGGGCTCGTGCCCCTGTTCGGGCAGTGACTATTCGGAGTTCGGAGGCAGCACCTCGTGCGTCCTGATCGAAGACGGAGACGACCACCCGCTCATCCTCGATGCGGGGACCGGGCTGCGGACCCTGGGCGCGTGGATGCGTCCCGAGCTCCTCGCCAGCGGCCGAGTGCTCCAGGCGACGATCCTCCTGACCCACCTGCACTACGACCACCTCTTGGGGCTGCCGTTCTTCACCCCGCTCCTCGACCCGGGAGCGAAGCTCGACCTCTACGGACCGACCCAAGACGCCGGCTCGCTCGAAGAGGTCATCCAGGCAGCGGTATCCCCTCCGTTCTTCCCTATCCAGATGAGGGAGTTCCACGGCGACGTCACACTCCACTCCCTGGATGAAGAGGAGTTCGGTGTCGGTACGATGAGCGTCATGTCTCGCTGGGTTCCCCACGTCGGCCCGACGCTCGGCTACCGGATCGAGGCAGGGGGCGTTGTGGTGGCCTACCTCCCCGACCATCAAGCGCCACTCGATCGCGACCTGATCACTGACGGCGTCATGGAGCTGTGCCGTGATGCCGACCTGGTCATCCACGACTCGCAGTACGACGACGACGAGTTCGTCGGGCGATCCGACTGGGGTCACTCCACCGTCGCCTACGCCGTGCACGTGGCCGCCGCCGCCGGGGCGCGAGCGCTCAAGCTCTTCCACCACGACCCCTCTCACGACGACGATCGGCTCTTCGAGCTCGAGGCCTTCGCCGCCTCGCTCCCGAGCGCTCATCACCTCGAGTCGGTGACCTCCGCTCGTGAGGGACAGACCATCTTGCTCACCCGATAGGAGACGAGACCTTGTTCGATACGAGCGGAGGGATCGATGAGCTCCGGTTCCGAGAGGTGCTCGGCCACTTCGCCTCAGGCCTCACGGTGGTGACCGCCATGGAGGACGACGGGCCGGTCGGCTTCACCTGCCAGTCGTTCAGCGCACTCTCGCTCGATCCCCCACTCATCGTGCTGGCGGCAGCCAAGACGTCCACGAGCTGGCCCAAGGTCGTCAAGGCTGGGTTCTTCTGCGTCAACATCCTCATGGCCGGCCAAGAGGCGCTCGGCCGGTCGTTCGCCGCCTCGGGGACCAACAAGTTCGCCGGGGTTCCCTGGACCACTGCCGCCACCGGGGCACCGGTCCTCGAGGGGGTCTTGGCCTTCATCGACTGCTCGCTCGTGGACATCCACGACGCGGGAGACCATGAGCTCGTGACGGGCAGGGTCATCGAGGTCGGCACCGGTCAGGGGGAGCCTCTGATCTTCTACCGGGGCCAGTTCGGCGGCTTCTCGGGCTGAGCAGGCTCGTCGTGCACCGCCCGGGTGCGGGCCAAGTACGGTCTTGGCCATGCCACCGATCTACCACGAGACCACAATCGCCGACGTCGCGCTGATCGAGCCGCCGGCTCACGGAGACGATCGCGGCCGTTTCGTCGAGACCTACCGCCGAGAGTGGCTTCCCAAGGGCCGCGAGATGATCCAGGGGAACCGTTCGGAGAAGGTGGCCGGCTCCTTGGTGGGCCTGCACTATCACCTCCACCAGGCCGACTACTGGTACGTGCTGCGGGGCACGGCGCGGGTCGTCCTGGCCGATCTCCGGGTCGGCTCTCCGACCGAGAACGCCACGATGGTCGTCGACCTCGACGGGGAGAACGAGCGGGGCCTGTTCATCCCACCGGGCGTGGCGCACGGCTTCGCCGCCCTGACCGACATCCTTCTCTGGTACCTGGTCGACGGCTACTACAACCCCAATGACGAGCTCGGCGTGGCGTTCGACGACCCCGCTCTCGGCGTCGACTGGGGACTCGAGGACCCTGTGGTCTCCGAGCGGGACCGTCAGAATCCGATCGTCACCGGGATCCCCGAGGCACTCCGTCCGACGTGGGGTCTGAGAACCTGATTCCGCCTGCGTCACGGAGGGCTCCGCGATCGGGTTGAATGGGAACGATGCGTACTGCCATCGGTCTCATAATGATCATCATCGTCATCGGGGTCCTTGGCGTGATCTTCATTCGCCGACGGACCAGGGACGAGATCCACTCGATCGACCACTATCGCGGCGCGCTCGACACCCTCCAGGAGATGCGAGGCCCCGCAGGCTCGAGCGTTCGGATCCTGGACGAAGAGGAGGCCAAGAGCCTCCGTCAGCCGAGCCCCCAGACGGTGATCCGCTCGTCGACCCGGATCGTCGTCCCTCCGAAGGTGGGGCCACCGCCCGCGGCTGAGGACGGGATGGTCTTCGCCGACGACGGCTCGCCCGCTGACCAGACGGGCGACTCGTCGCTGCCCCCGACCCACCACGGCCACCTGGGCCACCACAGCCATGACGACCCCGCCTGGGCCATGGCCCGGATGTCGGG
>JADGOD010000136.1 GCA_017883125.1 Acidimicrobiales bacterium | reverse complement strand
CTTGATCACGTCGAGCTGATGTCCGCGTTTGTGCAGCCCCGGGATGGAGTTGAGCAGACCCTGGGTGTATGGGTGCCGCGGGCCAAGGAGCACATCCTCGACGGGGCCTGACTCGACGACACGACCGGCATACATGACGGCCACGTTCTGAACGGTCTCGGCCACGACCGCCAGGTCGTGGGTGATGAGGAGCAGGGCTGCACCAGTGTCGGCCTGGATCTTCTTGATGAGTTCGAGGATCTGAGCCTGGATCGTCACATCCAGGGCGGTCGTAGGCTCGTCGGCTATGAGCAGCATGGGGTTGCAGGAGAGAGCCATGGCGATCATGACGCGCTGCCTGATGCCGCCGCTCATCTCGTGGGGGTACTGCTTGACGCGGCGCTCCGGGGCCGGAATGCCGACCGATCGAAGAGACTCGATCGCGCGCGACATCGCCTCCTTGCGGCCGACGTGCTGGTGCAGCACGATCGCCTCCGAGATCTGGTCCCCGATGGTGAAGACCGGGTTCAGGCTCGTCATCGGTTCCTGGAAGATCATCGCGATTGCCGCTCCGCGGACCTGGCGGATCTCCTCGGGCCCGAGGGGGAGCAGGTCTCGGCCGTCGAACCAGATCTCGCCGTCGACGATTTCACCGGGCGGCATGTCCAACAGCTGCATGATCGTCAGAGCCGTGACGCTCTTGCCGCACCCCGATTCGCCGACGATCCCCAGAGTCTCGCCGCGCTTCAAAGAGAAGTCGACGCCGTCCACGGCCTTGACCGTCCCGTCCATGACGTGGAAGTAGGTGCGCAGGCTCCGGACCTCGAGCAGGACGTCCGGGTCGGTCGGGGGGCCGACGACCGCCGAGTCGATCTGATACTCGGCCGGATCCGGCTTCTGCTTCATATCTTGGCCCTCGGATCAAGTGCGTCCTGCAGGCCGTCGCCCATGAAATTGATGCCCAGAACGATGACGACGATGGCTGCGCCCGGGAAGACCGCCCACCACCAGTTGCCGGAGCCGATCGCCTGCTGAGCTCCACTGAGTATGTTGCCCAGGGTGGGCGTGGACGGATCGATGCCGTAGCCGACGAAGCTGACGAAGGCCTCGGCGGTGATGAAGGCGGCGACGCTCAATGTCGCCGCCACGATAATCGGGGAGAGGGCGTTCGGGAGCAGATGGCGGAAGATGATCCGCACCTGGGAGACGCCAACGACACGGGCTGCGTCGACGTAGTCCGATTCGCGCAGGCTCAGGACCACGCTCCGAACCAACCTGGCCGTCTGCAGCCAGCCGAGCAGGGCGAAGATCACCATCACGGTGAACCAGCTACCGCCACCCAGGAACTCGGAGAAGACGAGGATCAGATAGATCAACGGCATGGCCAGCAGGGCATCCACGATCCGCATCAGGATCGTGTCGAGCCAGCCGCCGAAATAGCCGGCGATCCCGCCGACCAGCGTGCCAATAAACGTGGCGATGGTCGTGGCTCCGACGCTGATAAGGAGGGAGAGCCCGATGCCGTTGACGACCAGTGTCAGCACGTCATACTGGAGTTGCTCGGTCTCTCCGAACGGATGGAAGTACGGAACCAACATCGGCGGTCGTCCGACGTTGTTGATCTGATCGATCGGCACCATGGCGGACTTGTCGAAGGGGAGCAGGAGGGGCCCCACGATCCCGATGGCGACCATCGAGAAGAAGAGCATCGCACCGAACAGCGCCATCCTGTGGCGCTTGAAGCGCCGCCAGGCGAGCTGCCGCTGGTTCAGCGACTCGAGCTGGACGTCGTAGTCGGGGTGAGCCGCCAGCAGCTCCTCGAGGTCCGCCGGACTCTCCACGATCGTGGGCTGTCCGCGGTCATCCATAGCTGATCCTTGGGTCCACGATCGCGTAGACGATGTCCGCCAGCAGGTTCGCTCCAACGACGAGTACGGCGGTGATGATGGAGATCCCCATGACGACGGGGTAGTCGTACTGGCCGATCGAAGTGATGAACTGCGCACCCATCCCCGGCCAGCTGAAGACCGTCTCGGTCGCGATCGCGCCGGTGAAAAGGAAGGGAAGCTCGAGGCCGATGTTCGTCACGACGGGCAGGAGCGCGTTTCGGAGAGCATGCCTGAAGATGACGCCCCTCTCCGGCACGCCCTTCGCCCGAGCCGTCCTGACGAAGTCCTGCCGCAGGGCGTCGATCATGGACGCGCGGACGAATCGAGAGTCGCCGGCCACGCTGACGGCGACAAGCGTGATCACCGGCAGGACGAGGTGTCTCGCCAGGTCGCCCAATGCGTTCAACGGGTGTTGGCCGAGGTACGCCCAGTACTCCGAGCTACCGAAGATCGGCGTATTGCGGACATCCCACATGCCCCCTGCCGGGAACCACCCGAGCGCGCTGGTGAAGATGATGATCAGCAACAGGCCAAGCCAGAACGTGGGGAACGAGTAGCCAACGTAGTTGAAGAGGGTTATGGCGCTGTCAATCTTCGTATACCGTTTGACCGCGGCCGTCACCCCGAGGACGAGGGCCAGCGTCAGCCACAGTACCAGCGCCACCCCGGCCAACACGAGAGTCCTCGGGAACCGCTCGCCGATCACGTCGGTCACCGGCGTTCCATTGGCGCTGGAGAGGCCGAGGTCGAGATGAAGGACGCCGTTGTCACCGCCACCCAGAAAGCCCGGCAGGAAGTTGGGCAGGCCGTGGTTGCTGATCAGGACGCCCAGTCCCTGGCCGTCGGGATTGCACACACCCACCCAGCGGCAGTATTGGATGGGGATCGGTTGATCCAGACCCCACCGGTGCTCGAATGCCGCGAGCGCATCCGGCGTGATCTTGGGGTTCATGGCGAATCGCGCTGTTGGGCCCCCCGGGGACAGCAGCACGAAGCCATAGATGAGAAGCGAGATGATGAAGAGCGTAGGGATAGCGCCAATGAGGCGCCGAACGATGTAGCTCGTCAACTCAGGGTCTCATAGCCGGATGCGGGATCGCGACGGCGCAGCGACGCAATCCCGCATCTGCATCTCGGAGATCTGTGTTCAGAAGCTCAACTCTTGGGAGCTAGCTCCGCCACCAGTCCTCGATGTTCCAGGTATTCGTTGCACTGGTCGCGTTGTTCACGACATTGTGCAG
>JADGOD010000135.1 GCA_017883125.1 Acidimicrobiales bacterium | reverse complement strand
TCGTCCCGCCTGGGCTGACGATCTTGACCCGGCGTCGGGTATCGAACGCACCGGATGCTCCGGCGATGAACGCAGATCCGTCTGCTGCGTGATCCACGCTGCTCGAAAGCGGTGGATCAGCGGGAGCGGGTCCCGGTGACCCTCAGGGCGTGACCTTGCGTCGCGCCCTGAGGGGAAGTGATCCGGTGCCTCGGGAGGGTCTCAGCCTCTAGAGCTGGACCGCCCGGAGCCGCCGCGCGAACGGGATCCTCCGGCCGGGGAGCCTGACCGACCTTGGCCGCCAGATCCCCCTCGGGAGCTGCCGCTGCGTGAACGGCTCGTCGTCGAGCCGCCGGCGTTGGCCGCGGGACGGCGGGGGCGTCGGCCCGAACCGCCAGATTCTCCTGTGCGCCCGGAAGAGGAAGCCTGCTGCGCGGTGGCCGGCAGGGCGATGGCGATCTCCGCCGAGGTGCGCTGGACGCGGGTCCCCGGGGCCAGCTCCTCGAGGAGGGCGTGCCCGGGCTTCAGCACCGTGACGGTGGGCTGGATCCCCGCCTTGCGGGTGAGTTGCTGGACGTCTCGGCGCTCCGCTTCGGTCGCCAGGGTGATGACCGTGCCCTCGTTCCCCGCACGGGCCGTCCTTCCGGAGCGGTGGAGATACGCCTTGTGCTCGGTCGGGGGATCCGCGTGGATGACCAGGGTCACGTCGTCGACGTGGATCCCACGGGCCGCGATGTCGGTGGCGACCAGGGCCGTGGCTCGGCCTTCAGAGAAGGCGGCGAGGTTCTTGACCCGGGCGCCCTGGGAGAGGTTGCCGTGCATCTCAACGGCGGGCACGCCGTGGGCGATGAGCTGCTTCGTGAGCTGCTTGGCCCGATGCTTGGTCCGTGTGAAGACGATGGTCCGGCCAGGGGCCGAGGTCAGATCGACCAGGACCGGGAGCCGGTCGTCGTTGGTGACGTGCAGGACGTGGTGATCCATGGTGCCGACCGGCGACTGCTCCGAGTCCACGCTGTGGATCACCGGCGAGGTCAGATAGCGCCTCACGAGCACGTCGATCCCGTTGTCGAGGGTCGCCGAGAAGAGCATCCTCTGGCCGTTCTTCGGCGTCGCGTCGAGGATTCGCTTGACCCCAGGGAGGAAGCCCAGGTCGGCCATGTGGTCAGCCTCGTCGAGCACGGTGATCTCGACCCGGTCGAGGGTGAGGTGGCGCTGGGAGATGAGATCCTCGAGGCGACCCGGGCAGGCGACGACGATGTCGACGCCCTGGCGCAGCGACTGGACCTGGGGGTTCTGGTTGACCCCGCCGAAGATGCACATCGTCCGCAGCGAGAGCACCTTGGCCAGAGGGGCCATGGCGGCCTGGATCTGCAGGGCCAGCTCACGAGTCGGAGCGAGCACGAGGGCGCGCGGCTGGCGGGCCCTTCGCTCGTGGGGGCTGGCGTCGAGGCGCGCCAGCATCGGGAGGACGAAGGCGAGGGTCTTGCCCGAGCCCGTCCGCCCGCGGCCCAGCACGTCTTCGCCGCTGAGCGAGTCCGGCAGCGTGGCGGTCTGGATGGGGAAGGGTCGGTCGATGCCGCTGGCGCGGAGGACCTCGCAGAGCTCGGCGGGGACGCCGAGCTGGGCGAAGGTGGCCTGGTCGTCGAAGACGGTGGTCTCCGCGCTCGCGCGCACAGAGGGACGGGGGGATTCGAGGCGAGATGCCATCGTTGGATGCTCCTAGCTGAGTTCCGCCGGGAAGGAACCGACCACATCGTCATATTCGACGGGGTCTGCAGCAGCACAACGGGGCCGCTTCCGATATGAGGCGACAACTCATTGTAGACGATGGGCAGCTTCTCGAGACATCGGCCCGCGGTGACGGCGCGGTCGGCGGAGGCCGGCCGGGCTCGAGAGGGCTCCACATGATCACGGGGCGATGCTCCACAAGTCCCAGGTCGACCTTGGGAACTTGGGAGAGAGCAACCCAAGGGACCGATGGCTTTCCGGCATCCCCTCAGGCACTTCTGCCACACGCCGGCGCCGACGCGCAACGCGACAGGTCCTGCCGGTGTTCGCCCACCTAGGTGTCCTCGCCCTCTCGGATTCTGAGCCGAGCTCAACCTTCAGATGCCGATCCAGCCCACGCACGCGCGGCCTGCGGTCGGGAGTGGCACTCGGTTTGATTCTCGGTGAGACTCAGAAGACATGAACAGCGGTATCTGCTTCGACATGCGCCTCTCGAGCCAGTGGGCGGAGAGTCCCTCGACGCTCTACGGCTTCACCCTCGAGATGCGTGAGTATGCCGAGTCTCTCGGGTGCCACTCGGTCTGGCTGAGCGAGCACCACATGTTCGATGACGGCTACCTCCCGCAATCGCTGGCGATGGCAGCCGTCACCGACTGATGGCAGAGCCCTTCGCTCACTGGTCCCGCTGCTTGGGCTGCGGGAAGGACAATCCCCACTCTCACGGGATCGTCCGGGAGTACGACGACGAGGGCGGGGTCTTCGCCCGCGTCCACATCGATGAGGACCATGGCGGCGCCAAGGGGATCGCGCACGGCGGATTCCTCAGCTTCCTCCTCGACGAGGTGATGGGCGGCACCGGCAACGAGGGCGACGAGCATCGCGTGACCACGCAGATGGCGGTCCGCTTCCTCCGACCGGTGCTGCTCGGCAGCGACGTGGTGGTCGCCGCACATGTGGAGAATCGCGATGAGAGAGGCCTGGAGATCCGCTCGACGGTGACGGTGGTCGGAGCCGATGAGCCCGCAGTGGAGGCCACCGCGACGTTCCGCTTCGTCGACCTCGCCCGGCTCAGGAAGAGGACCTGAGAAGGAACCCGCTTCCCGGTGCTGCTACCCAGAGTTGCGAACGCACCAGCATGCTTCTGCGAACACGCCGTGGCCGCCGAGGCGGGACTTGACGATCCCCAAGTGTCCTTTCGGGCACCTCACCTACTTCTGACCCGGCCAGCGCCCTTGTGGGGCGCTTGTTGGTCATGGGTTGGCTGCACCTGGACCGGCGCGAGGCGCAACGAGCCCGGGATGAGAGGAGGACCAAGGATCCCCGGGGGCCGCTCGCTCAACGGGAGAAGACGGCGGACGACGGATACGTGCGGCGTGGGTCACCCGATCACCCGCACCTATGCTCTCGGGGTCCGCCCGCCGCCAGTGGAGCTCTGATGTCGTCACCCTTCGATCCAGTCATCTTCGCCCACGGTCCCGCCATGGCGAACCGGTTCATGCTCGCTCCCCTGACCAATCAGCAGAGCCATCCGGACGGAACGCTCTCAGAGGACGAATTCGTCTGGCTCACCAAGCGCGCCGAGGGCGGATTCGGTCTGGTGATGACCTGCGCCAGCCATGTCGATCGCTCTGGCCAGGGGTTCCCCGGCCAGCTTGGCTGCTGGAGCGACGACCACCTCCCCGGCCTCACCCGGCTCGCCTCAGCCATCAGGTCCCGCGGGAGCCTCGCGGTCGTCCAACTGCACCACGCTGGCCGGCGGGCGCCCGCAGCGCTGCTCGGCCAGGCGCCTGTCGCTCCGAGCGCAGACGCGTCGACGGGGGCCCGGGCGCTCTCCACGGCCGAGGTCGAGGCGGTCATCGGCGCCTTCGTCGCCGCAGCCGTGCGCTGCGAGCGCGCCGGCTTCGACGGCGTCGAGCTCCACGGGGCGCATGACTACCTGCTGTGCGAGTTCCTGAACGCCGAGCTCAACGACCGCACCGACCGTTTCGGAGGGAGCCGAGCCGACCGGTTCCGTGTGCTCGAGGAGATCATCGCCGGCATCCGTCAACGCTGCCGGCCCGACTTCCTCCTCGCGGTGCGGCTGTCGCCGGAGCGCTTCGGCATGGCGACCGCCGACGTGCTCGACGCCTTCGAGCGCCTTGTGTCCTCTGGAGCGGTCGATCTCATCGATCTGTCGCTATGGGACACCTTCAAGACGGCGGCGGATTCTGAGTTCGGCGGTCGGCCGCTGCTCGAGCTGTTCACCGAGATCGACCGCGGGGAGACGCGTCTTGCCGTGGCCGGACACCTCTACGCCGGCGATGACGTCCGCCGGGCGCTCGACCTGGGCGCCGACGTGGTCGCCATCGGCAAGGCTGCCATCACGAACCACGACTTCCCGTTGCTGCTCCGCGCCGATCCGTCTGCCACGATGCGGTCCCTCCCCGTCGATCGGGCGACCCTCGTCGCCGAGGGCCTGGGGCCGGCCTTCATCGACTACATGTCGACCTGGCAGGGGTTTGTGGCGGACTGACGGCCCACGGCCGGTTGACGCAGGGCATTGATCCCGAGGGCTGAGCGGGTGTCGGGAATCGAACCAGCGGTCTCAGCGTGCGGGAGCCCAGTTGCTGAGGTCGGCGCCATGGCCAGGAGAGGGGGGGTGCAGCCTCTGTGCGTGAGCGCTGGCCGGTCCTCGGAGTGTCCCGAAGGACACCTCGTTGTGGGCGAGGCGGTGTGTGAGTTCAGGACTTGCTGGACAGGATGTCGCGAGACATAGCGGACACTCTTTTGGGAGATTTGTCCATGGTTCTACGCCGGATGGTCGTCGAGGCAGTGCTGGTCGAAGGGAGGTCCATCCGGGAAGTCGCTGCTCTCTACGGACGCTCCAAGAGCTGGGTCCAAGAGCTCGTCGCTCGCTATCGAGTAGAAGGCGACGCAGCGCTCGAGCCTCGGTCTCGGCGGCCCAAACGCTCTCCAAAGAGGACAGCTGAGTCGCTCGAAGATGAGATCGTGGCGTTGCGCAAGGAGCTCGTCGACCTCGGCGCCGATGCGGGGCCAGAGACCATCCGCTGGCATGTGCTCCAACGCCACGGAGCGGCACCGGCCTCTTCGACGATCTATCGGATCTTGAGCCG
>JADGOD010000134.1 GCA_017883125.1 Acidimicrobiales bacterium | reverse complement strand
GTGTCCAAGAAGATGACCTCCAGCTTCGGGTTGACCTGGAGTGACAGGTCGAGCAGCACGATGTCCTGGAACGAGCAGGCCAGCACCAGGTCGTCACCGAACCGCTCGAACGCCCAGCGGAGGACCGCCCCGGGAGGGGAGGCCTCGAAGGAGGCGGAGATCTCCGCGAGCTCGGCATCACGCGGTGAGCTGTCGTTGGTGGTCGTCATGGATCTGTCCCTCGGCTCGGGTTCGTGGGTTCGGTCTCAGGCTGTGGCATTTGCCTCGCCGTCTCGAGGAACTATACTTGACCAAGTTGATCAGGTTTGTTATCAATTGATCAGGGGTGATGGGTCACGCTCAGTCCTGCTCCCGATTTTCTCCAAGGAAAGTCCGATACCGACGAACGCAACGGAGCCCCGTGTGACCGCTACGACCACCGCAGCTGAGAGGATTGACCACCTCGACCTGCTCGAGTCACACGCCATCTTCATCATTCGTGAGGTGGCGGCCGAGTGTGAGCGTCCCGTCCTGCTTTTCAGCGGCGGCAAGGACTCCGCCGTGCTCCTCCACCTTGCGGTCAAGGCGTTTGCCCCTTCCAAGCTGCCCTTCCCGATCATGCACGTCGACACGGGTCACAACTTCGACGAGGTCATCGCCTTCCGGGACTCGGTGATCGAATCGCTCGGCGAACGGCTGATCGTGGCCAAGGTCCAGGACTCGATCGACGCCGGCCGGGTCGTCGATCCCGGACCGGACGGGATGCGCAACCGCCTCCAGACCGTGACGCTGCTCGATGCCATCACCGAGAACCGCTTCGACGCAGCGTTCGGTGGGGCCCGTCGAGATGAGGACAAGGCCCGAGCCAAGGAGCGCGTCCTCTCGTTCCGCAACTCGTTCGGTGAGTGGGATCCCCGACGCCAGCGCCCCGAGCTCTGGCAGCTCTATCAGGGAAAGGTCTCTGGAGGCGAGCACCTTCGCTGCTTCCCCCTCTCTGACTGGACCGAGCTCGACATCTGGCAGTACATCGAGCGCGAAGGCATCGAGCTCCCGTCGATCTACTACGCGCACACCCGCGACGTCATCCAGCGCGACGGGATGCTGCTGTCCCTCTCGGACTGGGTCAAGCCCCGTCCGGGGGAGGTCTCGAAGAACGAGACGGTCCGCTTCCGGACGGTGGGTGATGCCACCTGCACCGGTGCGGTCCTGTCGGGAGCCGACACGATCGACCAGATCATCGTCGAGACGGCGTCGTCGAGGATCTCCGAGCGCGGAGCGACACGGGCCGATGATCGGTTCTCGGAGACCGCCATGGAGGACCGGAAGCGTGAGGGCTACTTCTAGATGCCCATCGCAGATCTCGACGTCTCCCCGGTCGTCAACCTTCTTCGCTTCGCCACCATCGGATCAGTCGATGACGGCAAGTCGACCGTCATCGGACGGCTCCTCGTCGACACCCGTCAGCTCTTCGATGACCAGTTCGATGCTGTGGTGGAAGCCTCTCGCAACCGAGGCGTGGGGGATGTCGACCTCTCCTTCGTGACCGATGGCCTGCGCGCCGAGCGAGAGCAGGGCATCACCATCGACGTCGCCTATCGCTACGCGGCAACCCCGCGGCGCAAGTTCGTCATCGCCGACTGCCCGGGACATGTGCAGTACACGGCGAACATGGCGACCGGCGCCTCGACCGCCGATCTCGCTCTCGTCGTCGTCGACGCCACCAGCGGCGTGAAGGAGCAGACGCGCCGGCACCTCTGCATCGCCGCGCTGCTCGGTGTGCGCCAGCTGATCGTCTGCGCCAACAAGATGGACCGCGTCGGGTGGAGCGAGAAGGCCTTCGATAATGTGGTGGCCGAGATGGAGCAGCTCAGCGCCACGCTGGGCATCGAGTCGCTCACGGTGATCCCCATCTCCGCCCTCTATGGAGACAACGTCGTCGAGGCCTCATCGGCCGCTCCCTTCTACGACGGCCCGACGGTCCTCGAGGCGCTCGAGGCGGCGCCCACCGGCGGATGGGCCGGCACCCATGGCGATGACGTCACCCGTGCGGCGCGACTCCCCGTCCAGTGGATCCTCCGCCATCCCGGGGGAGGCCGGTCGTATGCCGGGATGGTCGACGGAGCGCCGCTGCGAGTCGGAGAGGACGTCACCGTGCTCCCTCAGGGGCTCCGCAGCACGGTGAGCGCCATAGAGACGCCCGCTGGCCCGGCCGAGGAGGCCTTGGTGGGGCTCTCGGTCTCGGTCTCGCTGAGCGATGACCTCGATGTCTCACGCGGTGACCTCATCGTGGGATCCGGTGACCTCCCGACCGTGACCTCAGAGTTCACCGCAACCGTGTGCTGGTTCACCCCCACCCCGCTGCGGGCGAACACCCGGTACCGGATCAAGCACACGACCCGGTCGACCCCGGCGATGATCGCTTCGGTCGACGCACGCCTCGACGTCAACGACCTGAACCTCGTGCCCGTCGACGAGCTACTCATCAACGAGATCGGCGTCGTCACCATCACGACGGCGTCGCCGCTGGCCGTCGACATCTATGCGCACAACCGGATCACGGGCAGCTTCGTCCTGATCGATGAGGCGACCAACGTCACGGTCGCCGCCGGTATGGTCGGCCCCCCGCTCCTCCTCAACGGCGAGTAGCGGTGTGAGCAGCCGGTAGCTACCGGCTGCTGGGCACTCAGAGCGTGGAGGGCTCCGGCGTCACCGTCGAGGTCGAGCGGGCATCTCTGGTGGAGGCTGGCCCGCCCCCCTCGAGGAGCTCGGTGATCCGAGAGGTCCAGTCGAAGCCCTCGGTGCTCACGCCCGATGCGTGCAGCGCCTCCCGCTCGACTCGGAGGACCGCCACGATCTCAGCCAGATCTTCGGGGAGCGAGTCGGCGATCCTGTTGCGCAAGACCTGGGCGAGCGCCGGCGATCCTCCCTCGGTCGAGACCGAGACCACCACCTCCCCTGATCGATGGGTGGCGGCGAAGAAGAAGTTCGATCGGCCGGGATCGTCGACGACGTTGAGCCAGGTCTTCGCCACTGCCGCCTCGGCGACGATCTGATCGTTGGTCGCACCGTCGCCGGTGGCGGAGACGACCAGGAGGTGCCCCGCAACGTCGCCGGTTCGATACGGCCGGACCTCGACGGAGACGAGCCCGAGGGGGAGCGGGGCGACCACCTCTGCGGCGATGACCGCCACCAGGGCGCCGGCGTCGAGGAGCTGTCCCGCCTTGTGGGCCCCGACGGCCCCTGCGCCGATGACCAGCACCGGCTGGCCCTCGAGGTTGGCCGCCAGATGGAGCATCAGGCCGACGCCACCTCGGCGAGAGAGCCCAACGCGGTGAGATCGAGCTGGGCCGCTGGGCCGATGACGATGATCGCCGGTGAGTCGATGTCGAGATCTCCGAGCCCGGAGAGGATCCCTCGGACGACCCGCTGGTCCCTGGTCCATGCTCGCTCGATCACGGCAACAGGGGTCTCTCGGTCCAGACCGCCGGCGGTGAGCTGGGCGGCGATGGAGGCCCGGAACGTCACCCCCATCAAGACGACGAGGCTCAGCTGGGAGTTCGCCAGCCGGCGGAAGTCGACACCCTGGCCGTCGCGGGTGTGCCCCGTCACCACGGTGACCCCGTGGGAGACCCCTCGGTGGGTCAGCGGGATCCCGGCGGCGAGGGGACCGCTGAGCGCCGAGGTGACGCCGGGGACGACCTCGCATCGGACCCCTGCGTCGCGGAGGGCGGCGAGCTCCTCGCCGCCTCTGCCGAAGATGAACGGATCTCCCCCCTTGAGTCGCACGACACAGGCGTGCTGCCGGCCCAATGTGATCAGCAGCTCGTTGATGAGCTCCTGGGAGTGTGAGTGCCCGGGCCGCTTGCCCACGTCGATCAGCTCGACGTCCGGCGGGACGAGGGCGAGGACCGACGGATCGACGAGTCGGTCGTGGACGACGACGTCGGCGATCTCGAGGAGCCTCGCCGCGCGGAGGGTGAGGAGATCCGAGTCACCCGGGCCAGCTCCGACGAGGTGGACCGTCACGGCCCTTCTACCCTCGTGAGGAAGTCTCCGAAAGACTCGCCCTCTCCACCTTCGTCCCTCCACCGAGCGAAGAGGGGCTCGAGGAGCTCGGGGATCTCCTCGAGCTTGACCTTCTCGCGGTGCAGCGTGGCCAGCCGGTCTCCTCTGGGGCCGCCTCCGAGGAAGATGTCGTAGGTCGACTTGGTCCTCCCGACGACGCCGATCTCGGCGACGGCTGGCCGTGCGCAGCCGTTCGGGCAGCCCGTCATCCGCAGCTGGAGCCGTCGGCCGCCGAGCCCGCTGGATTGGAGCTGGCCTTCGATCAGCCCGACGAGCTCAGGGAGACGTCGCTCGGACTCGGTCAACGCCTGGCCGCATGTGGGAAGCGCAGGGCAGGCGAGGGCGTTGCGCTCCACGGGTCCCAGAGACTCCACGGAGGCCACGTCGTGGTCGAAGAGGATCTTGTCGATCTGCTCCTGGAACTCGGCCGGCACGCTGGAGACGAGGATGTCCTGCTGGGGGGTGATGTAGAAGCTCACCGGGTACTCCTCGGCGATGCGCCGGAGCGCCGAGCGCAGCCGGGTTCCGCCGTCTACGTCCTTAACTCGGCCTGCGGAGACCCGGATGCCGATCTGGAGCCTCCCGTCGGGGAGGTGACGCCACCCGAGGTGGTCGTCGGTGTCGATCTCGGGCATGAGGGGGAGCGGATCGCGAAGGGGGCGGCCCAGGCGGGCGACGATCTCGTCTCGGAACCTCTCGATCCCGATGTCGGCGACGACGTACTTCATCCGCGCCCGTCTGCGATCGGTCCGGTCACCGAGCTCGCGGTAGGTGTTGATGACCGCCATGATCACGTCGTCGATCTCGCCGTAGGTGGCGAAGGTCAAGGGATCGGCGAGGCGGGGGAACGTGTCGGGGTTGGCATAGGAGCGACCCAGGCCACCACCGACGAGCACCGTGAACCCTTCGCCCGCATCAGGGTGACTGCCGGGGACGAGTCCGAGGTCCTGGGCGAAGACGTCGACGCAGTTGTCCCCGGGGTGGGCGATGGCGATCTTGAACTTCCTCGGCAGGTAGGTGGCACCGTAGAAGGAGCGCTCTTGGGTCTCCTCCCGCGAGGCAGCCGCCTTCCCGTCGACGAAGATCTCCCAGTGGGCTGCCGTGGCAGGTTTGAAGGTCCTGGCCAGGTGCTCGGTGATCTCGGTCAGCGAGCCGGTCGGGTCCTCGCTCTGGAGGCCGGGGCAGGTGACGATGTTGCGGACCACGTCCCCACAGGCTGCGAACGACGTCATCAGGTGGCCGTCCAGCGCTCGGGCGAGCGGACGAAGCCCTCCCTTGCGAACCCCGTGGAACTGGACGGCCTGGCGGGTGGTGAGCCTGAGCGTGCCGTCGGCGACGTCCGAGGAGATCTGGTCGAGGGCCAGCCACTGGGCCGGGGTCAGTCGGCCACCGGGGATGGCGACGCGGATCATGAAGCTGTATTCGAGCGGCTCGCCGGCGAGAGACCGAGCCCGGCGGACGTCGCGGTCGTCCTGGGCGTAGATTCCGTGGAACTTGAGGAGTTGCTCGTCGTCGGCCGAGAAGTTGGGCTCGCCGTCGTCGATCCCGAGGGCGAGCGTGCCGCGCAGGTGCTCGCTCGAGCGCTTCGTACCCTCGACGTCGCTCTCTTGTCGTTGCTCGGCAGACACAATCGATCCTCCCTGGAGGGATTGAACCTAATCCCGTAAAAGTTGATCAACCTTATCAACAATTGAAAATCCGAAGCAAGGGATTCTTCTCAGCTGCTCAAGATCAAGCCATTGAGGGCCCGGTTTGGGCGCGCGCCACGGTCGGCACTCAGCGCCGGGAGGATTATGGAGATCAGGGGTGCGGGGCCAAGGCCCCAGGAGGATCACGGCGAACGTCACCACGGAGCTCGCTCGCTCCATCGACGTCTCCGCCACCCCGGCCCGTCGTCTCAGCTCGGAGCAGCCGCGCCCCGAGGGTCGTGCCGACTCGTTGGGCTCCTCGACGCTCCCAGAGCGCGAGGTACGGCTAGCGAGAGAGCTCCCCGGAGGCGACGCCGTGCGCAGTGGTGCGGACGCCGGGATGCTCGCTCGGCGTTGGCTTAGGAGGGCTCTCCAGAGAGGGCCTGGGCGATGATGAGGGTCTCCTCGTCAAGCGAGCGCGGCTCGAACAGCTCGTCGACGCTCGGGCCGTTGATCTGCCCGATCTGCTCGCCGATGGCCTCGGGGGTGAGCCCATCGATCACGGCGCCGTGGCTCTCCATGGTGATGATCCGGGCGATCCGCTCGCCAGCCACCGAGTACACGTTCCCGCTCACCGCGCACCCCTCGGAGGCGAGGTAGACCACCAGCTGGCTCACCGACGACGGCGAGAACGAGGCTGCAAGCTCACCGAAGATCCCTTCGGTCATCCTGGTCAGCGCGATCGGTGCGATGGCGTTGGCCTTCACGTTGTGGGAAGCGCCTTCGAGAGAGAGCACCCGGGTCAAGCCGACGAGTCCTGCCTTCGCGGCGCCGTAGTTCGCCTGGCCGAAGTTGCCGAACATGCCCGATGCCGACGTCGTGTTGATGATGCGGCCGAAGCCCTGCTCGCGCATCAGGACGAACGCTGGCTGGGTGACGAAGAAGGCGCCCTTGAGGTGGACGTCGATCACCGCGTCGATCATCGCCTGGTCCATCTTGTGGAACGCCTTGTCGCGGAGGATCCCCGCGTTGTTGATGACGATGTCGACTCTGCCGAACGCGTCGACTCCTGCCTGCACGATCGCCTTGCCCCCCTCGGAGGTCGCCACGCTGTCGTGGTTCGGGACCGCCGTACCCCCCAGGCCATTGATCTCATCGACGACCTTCTGGGCGGCGGACGCCGACGAGCCGCTGCCGTCGAGCGCACCACCGAGATCGTTGACCACGATGCTGGCCCCCCGCTCGGCCAGCGCCAGCGCGTGCGAGCGTCCAAGGCCACCGCCTGCTCCGGTGATGATCGCTACGCGTCCGTCGAAACTCATGATGGGTTCGCTCATGGCCGCCTCTGCTCCTTCTGTTCCGGCCTGCTACGAGCGCCGGTGTGTTCGAGGTCCTCATCGGATCCCGCGCTGCGGCGATGCAACGCAAGGCTTGCTTGGCGTGAAAGGTACCACGGCGGTTTTTGGCCCTCCTCGCCGTCGCAACGCCCGAGCTGGACGACCGAACGGGACCCGGCTTGACGGGATTTGGACCCAGCCGGAGAGTCCGGGATACTGGCTCTCGTGGAGGAGAGACCGTGACTGATGCTTTCTGGGACGAGCGCTACCGCACCGCCGAGCTGATCTGGAGCGAGACGCCCAACCAGTTCCTGGTCTCGGAGACCGCGGATCTCACACCGGGGCGAGCGCTCGACGTGGCCTGTGGCGAGGGTCACAACGCCATCTGGCTGGCAGAGCAGGGATGGACGGCATCGGGCACGGACTTCTCGGCGGTGGGGCTGGAGAAGGCCCGAGCGCTCGCCGGGCAGCGAGGCGTGGTGGTCGGCTTCGAGCTGCACGATTCGACGACGTGGGCCCCACCGGCGCGCTCGTTCGACCTGGTCTGTGTCTTCTACCTCCAGCTTCCCGAGCCGGAGCGGTCCGCGGCGCTCGTCAACGCGATGGCGGGGGTGGCGGTGGGGGGAACCGTGCTGATCGTGGCTCACGACGTCGACAACCTCGCCCATGGTGTCGGAGGCCCCCAGTCGGCCGACGTCCTCTACTCGGTCGATGAGGTCGCGGACCTGGTCCGATCGAGCGGGTTCGATCTTGTCAAGGCGCACCAGGTCTTCCGTGAGGTCCGGACTCCTTCGGGCGAGACGGCTCGGGCGATCGACACCCTGGTGCGAGCGGTCCGCCGGAAGGAAGCCTGATCAGGCTGGAGCGGGAGCTTCGCCGGTGAGCCGACCAGAGAGCTCGGCGGCTCGCCGCGCTGCCTGGTAGGTGACGTAGCCGCCATCGAGGTTCCTCACGGTCACGCCCAGCTCCCCGAGGAGGGCCGCTGCCGTGTGCCCCCGCTGGCCCACCGCGCAGTAGACGACGATGGGCGCGTCGCCGAGGGCTCCGAGGTTCTCGCGCAGTTCGTCGAGTGGCACGTTGCGGGCGCCGGGAATCGCTCCGGCGCCGAACTCCTCGCTCGTGCGGACGTCGATGAGCTGCCAGCCGCTCTCGACGAGTCCGGGGAGCTCGGCGGGGCCGACCACCTTGCACGACCCGGAGTGGATGTTCTCCGCCATGTAGCCGAGCATGTTGACCGGATCCTTGGCGGAGGAGAACGGCGGCGCGTAGGCGAGCTCAAGATCGGCCAGGGCGTCGGCGGTGATGCCGGCCGCCATGGCGGTGGCCAGTACGTCGATCCGCTTGTCGACGCCGTTGCGCCCGACGATCTGGGCGCCGAGGATCGACAGGTCGTCGAGGTCGAAGATCATCTTGATCGCCATCCGGGTCGCTCCCGGGTAGTAGGTGGCGTGGTCGAAGGGGTGCGAGTGGACGACCTGGAAGCGACGGCCGGTCTCCGCCAGGCGCCGCTCGCTCCATCCCACCGTGGCGACGACGAGGTCGAAGACCTTCACGATCGCCGTGCCGAGCGAGGGAGGGATCGTGGACCGAAGACCGCAGATGTGGTCGGCGACCCGCCGGCCCTGGCGGTTGGCGATGTTGGCGAGGGCGATGAGCGATGACGCGTGAGAGACGGCATCGATCTTCTCGACGGCATCACCCACGGCGTAGATGTGGGGATCGCTGGTGAGGTTGGCGTTGTCCACCGCGATGCCACCCATGGGACCGATGTCCAGTCCGGCGTCACGAGCAAGCCTCACGTCAGGTCGGACGCCGATGGCCCCCACGACGATGTCGGCGGGAAGGGTCCGGCCGTCTCTAAGGACGACGGCGTCGTCGGTGATCTCGGTCACGGTCGCTCCAACCTCGACGGTGACGCCGTGGGTCTCGAGCTCATCGACCAGCAGCACCGCCATCTCGGCATCGAGCGGAGGGAGGACCTGGGGTGCCGCCTCGACGAGGGTGACATCGACGCCCTGCCCGATGAGGTTCTCGGCCACCTCGAGTCCGATGAAGCCAGCTCCGATCACCACGGCGTGCGCCGGAGAGCGTTCGGTGTCAGAAGCCAGCTGGGTGGCGTCTTCGACGGTACGCAGCGTTCGGACCCGGTCGTAGCCCGGGATCGGGGGGCGGACGGGCGCAGCGCCCATGCTGAGAACGAGCGAGTCGTAGGGGACGGTCCACTCTCGAGCGTCGAGTGCCGAGCGGACCACGACGATCTGCTCGGAGGGCCGGATCTCGATGACCTCGGCGCCGACCTCGACGCGGAGCCGGAACCGCTCGAAGAGCTGTTGGGGGGTCTGGAGGATGAGGTCCTCTTCCTCCTCGATGAGACCTCCGACGAAGTAGGGCAGACCGCAGTTGGCAAACGAGACGTTGCCGGACCGCTCGAGGACGGTGATCTCCGCGGTGGGATCAAGGCGGCGCAGGCGGGTGGCGGTGGACATCCCACCGGCGACCCCACCGACGATCACCACCCGTCGAGCCCCCTGGGGGCTCGCTCCCGATGCCTGGCTCTGACTCTCCATGGTTCGCTCCCTTGTCGTAGGAACCCCCGAAGGGGGTCTGAGCGGTCGTGCCGCGAGGCCAGATCTGGGCTCGTACCCGAGCCGCCGGAGCAGCCGAGCGATGGCGCGCCGCCGATCAGGGAGCTCTCAGCGAGAGAACCACCCCTTGATCGTGCTGGCTGCGCTCTTCGGGGCGCAGTGGCAGCGCTCCGACTTCGGGACGTCACCGAGGACCATCTCGACGTGCTGGCCACAGCCCTTCCACGTCGGGTGCCCGCACCTGCTGCATGTCACGGCTCTACACATACCCCATAGGGTATCAGCCTCTCCCCGGCCGCACAGTGCGAGGGGGGTCGCCGGACGCGCATGGTGGTCAGCTGCGGCGTGCCGAAGCGATTAGTGGAACCGAAGTTCCGTTTATACTTGACCTCGAAGAACCCCCGTGCTGCCGCTCCGGTGGCCCGGTCGGACCAAGGTGGAACGGAGATCCCGGGTGGTGGAGAAGTCGCTGGAGCGCGCGGACTACAGGGTGACGTTCGCGGTGGTCCTCTTGGGGGTCATGGCCTATGCGCTGCTGCTCTCCATGATCTTCCCCGCCCTTCCGGCCATCCAGGCAGCACTCCACACCACGCAGAGCGCCGTGACCTGGGTGCTGACCGCCTACCTGCTCTCGGCGGCGATCTGCACGCCGATCATCGGCCGCATCGGTGACAAGGTCGGCAAGGAGCGGATGTTCGTCGTCGCCCTGGGGGCCCTTGGCGTCGGATCGGTCGTCGCCGGGCTGTCGACCAACATCGAGGTCCTGCTGCTGGGCCGCGTCATCCAGGGCATCGGAGGAGGCGTGCTCCCGCTCGCCTTCGGGATCATCCGTGACGAGTTCCCCGAGGACAAGGTCGGTTCCGCCGTGGGCCTCGCCTCTGCGCTCTTGGCCGTCGGCTCGGGGATCGGGATCCTCATCGCCGGTCCGATCGTCACGCACCTGAACTTCCACTGGCTCTTCTGGCTCCCGCTCGTGATGATCGTCATCTCTGCCGCGATGGCCTACTTCTTCGTGCCCGAATCTCCGGTCCGCACGCCCGGCAAGATCAACTGGGTCGCTGCGATCCTGTTGTCGGTGTGGCTCGTCGCGCTGCTGGTAGGCGTGAGCAAGGCTCCGTCATGGGGGTGGGGCGCGCCGAGCACCCTGCTCCTCTTCGCCGTCGCGGGGATCTTCATCGTGATCTGGGTCGTCTTCGAGTGGCGCTCGCTGAACCCCCTCATCGACATGAGGATGATGCGAGCCCGACCGGTGTGGACGAGCAACCTCGTGGCGTTCCTCATCGGCATCGGGATGTACTCGTCCGGAGCCGTCCTGCCCGCGTTCCTCCAGACGCCGCGCTCGGCGGGATACGGCTTCGGAGCGACGATCGCCGGCTCCAGCATCTACCTGCTGCCCCAGACAGCCCTGATGTTCGTCTTCGGCCTCTTCTCCGGCCCGATCTCCAACCGGATCGGGTCGAAGACGACCCTCCTCATAGGGACCTCGAGCTCGGCGATGGGCTACGTCATCTTGACGGTCGCTCACGGGCACGCCTACGACATCGTGATCTCCGGGGCCCTCCTGGGCATGGGCGTCGGACTGGCCTTCTCGGCCCTGGCTCACCTCATCGTCCAGGCCGTCCCCGACACCCAGACCGGCGTGGCCAGCGGGATGAACGCCAACATCCGGACCATCGGTGGAGCGATGGGAGCGGCGATCGTCTCGAGCATCGTGGCGGCCACCCTGGTGGCCACGGGCATGCCGAAGGAGATCGGCTACACGATGTCGTTCGGGTTCATGGCGGTGGCGGCGATCGGTGGCGTGCTGGCGTCGCTCTTGGTGCCCACGCCGAGCCGCGAGGCCGACCAGATCGACGAGCGCGTCCACATCACCCACGCCGAGCTCGCCGTGGTGGCCGGAGGGACGATCGTCGAGTGAGCGCCGCAGCGGACGTCGTCGAGGTCAAGGCTCTCCGGTGCGATGCGGCGAGGAACCGCGACCGGATCCTCGACGCGGCGCGTGCGACCTTCAACGAAGAGGGGCTCGATGCCGGTATGGACGTGATCGCCCAGCGGGCCCACGTGGGCGTGGGGACGATCTACCGGCGGTTCCCGAGCAAGGAAGACCTCATCGCCGCCGTGCTCGACGAGATCCTCGTCTCCATCCGCGACCTCGTCGCCGAGGCTCACGCTCACGACTCGGTGGCCGAGGGCTTCGGGTTCTACCTCACCGCCATGGGTCAGCTCCAGGTCGACCACATCGGCTTCCTCCCCCGTCTCTGGAGCGACGTCGACGACGAGGTCCGCAGGGAGATCACCGAGCTGGCCCTCGATCTCCTGGCGCGGGCCCAAGCCGCCGGGGTCGTTCGCAGCGACGTGGTCTACGCGGACGTGCTCTCGATCCTCTGGTCGCTGCGCGGCATCATCGATCGGACCGCCGCGGTCTCGCCTGATGCGTGGAAGCGGTACCTCGAGCTCGTCTCTCAATCGCTCCTCCCGGGCGGGGCGGCGCTGCAGAACCCGCCGATGACCCAGAGACAGGCCGATGCGGTCGCACGAAGCGCCACCTCCTGACCGAGCTCGCCGCCGAAACCTCTGGCGGTCCTCGTCGACCTGAGCCGACCAGGCTGACGCCACCGGAGCCTGGTGCGGGCCCGTTCACCACGACCTCTGAGTGCTGGTCCTACGGCTGAGAACGCTCAGGATATTGGCGCAATCCTCTGTCTCGTGGGATAGCGTCGTCCCATCGGTTGGGGCCGCCGCATCCCCGGTTGCGGGGAGTCAGTGAGGCACCACCGTCGAGCTCTCAGGAGTGACGCGGATCTACAACGTCGGCGGAGAGGTGATCTCTGCGCCGAACAACGTCGATCTCTCGATCGAGGAGGGCTCGGTCGTCGCAATCGCCGGCCCCTCGGGATCGGGAGCGGGTCTGCGCCTTCGTTGCGCTCCGTCCTGGCGCCTCACTCGAGCTCGGCGAGGTCGCAGACCTGTTCGCCTCCTCCGGTCTGGCTCGCCAGAAGGCCCTGGAGCGTCTTGTCGAGATCGACGTCCTACCCCGCACGGCATCGGACAAGGTCCTGAAGGAAGCGCGGCGCCGCCAGACGCGTGGCTGAGCGGGCTCGGCGGCCTCACCGTCGGGGTCGATGGCTCCTTGCGTGGGCTCCACCAAGCACCGGAGCGGGGCGCGTGCCAAACGTCGTGGAAGGCTGCGATGCTTCGGGCATGAGATCTCGGGGACTGAGAGCACGGGTGCTGGTGGTTGGTGTGGTCGCGCTGGTCCTCTCGGCGTGTGGGAGCACGTCGACCTCGCCGTCGACGACAACCTCGGGAGCGACGACGTCGACGTCAGAGGCGACCGCCGTCCAGCCGGCGACGGCGATATGGCCGTTCGTGCGGAGCTCGGATCGATACTCCGATCCGGTGGCCGCAGCGCGGTCGTTCGCCATCTCGTATCTCGGGTTCGTCGATCCGGTGGTGGGCCCCTTCCAGCAGGGCGATCAGCGCTCCGGCGAGGTCACGGTGCGCTCGAGCCTGAGCGGGCCGATCACGACGGTCCTCGTCCGTCAGGTGACCTCCGATCACTCGTGGTGGATCATCGGCGCGTCGACGCCGAACCTCCAGATCCAGTCACCGTCCGCGCTCGCGGCGGTGACCTCCCCGGTCGTGGTCTCGGGTCAGAGCACAGCCTTTGAGGCGACGATCAACCTTGAGGTCCGCCAGGACGGTTCGACCACCCCGCTGGTCAAGGGGATCGGGATGGGTGGCTCGATGGGCGTGATGGGGCCCTTCTCGACGTCACTCTCGTTCCCTGCACCCTCCGAGCGGGCAGGGGCGATCGTGGTCGAGACCTTCTCGGCGGAGAACGGGAACGTCCAGGAGGCGAGCGTCGTCCGGATCTCCTTCGGCCCGTGAGAGGCCTCCGCCCTCACTGAGAGGGCGGCCTGGCTGAACGATCGCTTCGTCTGATCTCGGTCAGGGCAGAGCGACATGATCGAAGCGGCGCACCGTCACCTCGAGCCGAGAGGCATCGACGTCCTGGTCCGATCCCATCGACCCGCTCAGCGCGGCCACGGCGTCACGCGCTGGCTCACTGACCTGAACCGGGGAGGCCCAGGTGCTCTCCGAGGTTGGCGTCGTGAGGCGGAGCACCCCATCGGTCCCGGTCTGCAGGGTGATGCCGCCGATCTGCACCTGGACCCGACGATCGGTGAGCATCCGGCAGATGATGCCGCCGATCTCGACCCCCAGCTCCTCGGGGGACCGGCTGAAGAGAACGATGCCGTCGTCGACGAGACCGACCGGGTCGTACAGGCTCATCGGGGGGTAGAGGACCGCGCAGGCGGCACGATCGAGGCGCTCGACCCGTTCGGAGGGAGCGAGGCAGGACGACACACCGAAGGCCAGCTGGGCGAGACGTCGAGCAGAGCTCTCGACGTCGTCCACCCTCGCCTCGGCGATCTCCGCGAGCTCATCGAGCATCTCGATCACCGCCGTCGTGGGCTCGGGATCGCGCAGGAGGCGCTGGATCCGATCGGAGGCCTCGGTGCACTCCCGCAGGGCCTCTTCGGCCTTGTGCAGGATCCTCGCGAACCCTGGGGTTGGTATCGGATCCTCTTCGGCCGGGAGGCGCAAGGCGTAGAGCTCGGCTCCGAGACCTTCGGCGATGAGCCACGACGTCGATGCCCTGAGGGCGGCATCGTTCGCTTCGAGACCCCAGAGGCCCTCGTCGAGGGCCCTTCGAGCCCCCCTGTCGGCATGGTGCACTGGTGGTTGCGTCATCGATCCTCCATCGCGTGGCTTTCGCACCGTTCCCTCATCGGGCGGTTGCGGCAACGTCGTAGGCCCACGTCCCTCGGTTGCTCTGGATGGTGTCGTCATCGTAAGACGGGGGTGTGACACCCATGGTGGTCACACCCAGGGGTGATCATTCAGCCCTTTGGGTAGCCAACGTGACCGGGACCGTATAGATTCGCCGAGCAGCAGGTAGGCAACCGATGGCGCCAGGGGGCTCCCGTCGGGACACGCTGCTCGGGGGGGCGATGAGGACTGCACAGAACATCGATCTTCCGAGCGGTGCGATGCTCATCGATGACGCGCGCGTCTACGGGAGGATCGGGCGGCTGCACCCGGAGCGGTGTTGGCCGAGCGGCTGGTGTTGAGGGCCTCCACGGGACCCAGCGTCGCAAGACGTTCCGCATCGCAATGGGCTGAGCACCCGACGCCGTCGAGCACACCATCGCCAAGACATCACCACTAGGAAGGGAAACGACAACCATGGGTATCGCCGAGGGCAAGGTCGCCATCATCACCGGGGTGGCTCGGGGTCAGGGCCGCAGTCACGCACTGCGTCTGGCCAGCGAGGGAGCCGACATCATCGGGATGGACATCTGCGAAGACATCCCCACGATGAACTACCCGAACGCCAACGACGCCGATCTCCAAGAGACGGTGAAGCTGGTCGAGGGCCTGGGTCGCAAGATCATCGCCCGCAAGGCCGACGTCCGTGACGCCGCCGCGGTCAAGGCCGTCGCCGACGAGGGATTCGACGCCTTCGGCCGGATCGACATCGCCCTCTCCAACGCGGGCATCATCCGCCTTGGCGCGGGACCGGTCGAGGACGAGCCACAGACGTGGCTGGACGTCCTCAACACCAACCTCAGCGGCGCTTACTACCTGATCAGGGCGGTTGCCCCGCGGATCATCGAAGGTGGCCGAGGAGGCTCGATCATCCTGACCGGCTCGACGGCGGCCCTTCGGCCCTCGGTGAGCCACGAGGCCTCCGCCACCGCCTACACCGCGTCGAAGTTCGGCCTCGTCGGGCTTGGCAAGCAGTGGGCTGCTGAGTACGCACCGCACTCGATCCGGGTCAACGTGATCCACCCCACCGGCGTGATCTCCGGTATGACCATGAACGCGGCGATGGCCGCGATGCAGGAGGAGGCCATGAAGGGCGGAGCCAACACCATCTCGGCCATGCAGAACGCTCTGCCCATCGACATCCTCCCTCCGGAGGAGATCTCGAACACCGTGGCGTTCCTCGTCTCCGACCAGGCCCAGTACATCACTGGCGTCTCGTTGCCGGTCGACGCAGGCTTCGCGGTCCGCTAGGTCTCGGGCGCGTCGTGCTCGCGGCAACGCTCCCGGATCCATGTGCCACCGCAAGGCCCGACCCACCAAGGTCGATCCACAGGTGCTCGCCCTCACACGAGAGCCCCTCTTCGGCGCTCTCGTCGTGAGGAGCGACGCGGGCACGCAACGGCGTGACCGCGTCGATGCGACGCCGAGCCGTAGGATTCCCTGATGCTCCACCCCCGTCGTGATCTCGGCGCCCATCTCCGCATCGCCGTCACCGTCGTAGCCGTGTCGCTCCTCGCGGCGGCATGCTCCTCGACCCCGGCGATCGCTCCGGTGAGGTCCACGACCACGACGACCCTCGGGTACGCCCCGAGCTCCTCGGTCCCCATGGCGTACTCGGTCATCGGCACCGGCACCGCCGACATCACCTACACGACATACGCCTTCGGCGCGGCCCAGACCGTCCAGCTGCCCGGCGTCTCTCTCCCGTGGACCAAGACGATCCAGTCCCGTGGGATCAAGGTCAAGGCGTCTGTCCCCTCGACGGATCCGTCCACCTTCAGCGAGTACAAGGTGTCGGCGGCGAGCACCAGCGGATCGACCCCGACCTGCATGGTGGCCGGAGCAGGGATGTCGCCCGTCATCGACACCCCGGCGGCCGGCGCCGAGGCCTCGTGCAGTGCGTACCAGTCGGGCAACTACTGATCGGTGCCAGCAGGCTTATGCCTACGCTTTGACAGGTGAAGGTACTGATCATCGGGGACAGCCACCGGAATGTCGGCTTCTTCGAGCAGGCGTTCGACGCCGCGGCGGCGAATGGCTGCGCGCGGATCGTCCAGCTGGGTGACTTCGGCTTCGGGTGGAGGTGGCTCGATCTCGGGGACTCGCTCGCCATCTGCCGGTTCAGCGCCGAGGTCGCACTGCTGGTCGAGAGGTTCGGGATCCCCGTCGACTTTGTCGACGGCAACCACGAGAACTTCGACAGGCTGCTGTCGATGCCGTTGCGGGACGATGGGACCCACGAGGTCGCACCAGGCGTGCGACATCTCCCACGGGGCTATCGCTATGAGCTCGACGGCTGCTCATTCCTGGCACTGGGCGGAGCGGTCAGCCTCGACAAGATCGCTCGAACCGCCTTGGTGTCGTGGTGGCCCGACGAGGCGATCACCGACGCTGACGTTGCGGCATGCGGCACGGGGAAGGTCGACGTGCTGCTCTGTCACGACATGCCGCTCCAGTCGGAGATCCATGGACGGATCCGGATGTCGGGCTACGGGATCCCCGCCGACGTCGACGCGTACCTCAGTCGGATGAAGCTCAGCGACGTCGTGGACGCCACCGAGCCCGACTGGATCTTCCACGGGCACATCCACCACCGCTACCAGCAGGATCCGGGCGCCACGAGCAGAGCGACGATCGTCGGTCTGGCCCACGACCGTCAGGCTCTGGCCAAGTCCTCGGTGGTCTTCGACACGCGGACCCGGATGATCGTGCCGGTCGACGAGCGCCGTGACGCGGTCTCGCTGGCCGCCTCGGATGCGCCGGGCCGCAAGGTGCCGTCGTGACGGCCGTGGCGGTCCACAGCAGCGACGCCGTCCTGATCGCCGCCGTCTTCCTGGCCTGTGCCGTGGAGATGGTCGAAGCCCTCACCATCGTCATCGCCGTCGGGACGACGCGGAGCTGGCGCTCGGCCTTCGAGGGCGTCGGCGCTGCCCTGCTGGCCCTCGCCGCGCTGGTGGTGCTCCTCGGCCCGGCCCTGGTCAGGATCCCGATCAGCGATCTGCGCCTCATCGTCGGCGGCATCTTGCTGATCTTCGGTCTGGGGTGGCTCCGCAAGGCCATCCTCCGGGCGGCGGGCCTCAAGGCGAAGCACGATGAGGATGCCATCTTCGCCGAGACGGTCGCTGAGCTCGAGGCGATGGCCGACAAGCCCGACCGCGACCATCTCGCATTCGTCATGGCCTTCAAGGGCGTCTTCCTCGAGGGCCTCGAGGTCGTGATCACGGTCCTGACCCTGGGGGCATCGGCTCACCGGCTCGGCCTGGCCGCCGAGACCGCTGCCGTGGCGCTTCTCGTCGTGGGAATCGCCGGCGCCCTGGTGGCCAAGCAGCTCTCCGGCGTTCCCGAGAACGCCATGAAGATGGGCGTGGGGCTCATGCTGGTGAGCTTTGGCACCTTCTGGGTCGGCGAGGGTCTGAAGATCCGCTGGCCGGGAGGCGATGCGATCATCTTGCTCTTCGTCGCCCTGTACGCCGTGGTGGCCTGGCTGCTGGTCCGCTCTCTCGTGGCGACCGAGCTGTCGCCGGTCCGAAGTGCGGCGCGCTGATGGGATCGAGCGAACCGCCGTCGTGGCCCCTCCGGGCCCTCCAGGGGTTCGGGAGGTTCTTCTACGACTTCCTCATCGGGGACACCCCTGAGCTCTTCGTCGGCACGCTGGCCGCCCTGGGCGTCGTGGCCCTGCTGAGCGTCGTCGAAGGGTGGAACGCTCTCGCCGCGGCGACCCTGCCGCTCCTGGTCATAGCGATGCTGGTCGGAACCGTCCTCAGAGCCAGGCGCTCGGCGCCGTCGCCGAACCAGCGCGCCTGAGCCCGCGACCGCTGATCAGGCAGCGAGGAGCGTCACGAGGGGTCTCGCTTCGAGCGCACATGGTCCTCGGCCGCCTTGGCCCGCGCTTCGGCCACCTTCCGCGGGGCCGGCCCCCAGCCCTTCTCGGCGTTCTCGGCCCGCCATGCGGCCACCTCGCCGGAGTGGCCGACCATCTCCATCATCTGGAGCTGGCTCTGGAGGTGGACGCGCATCCCCATCGTCTCCCACGCACGCTTGACGCCTGCCTTGATGCCCATCAGAACGGTCAACGGCGCCTGGGCGATCTGATGGGCGATGAGCTCGACCTCCTCGTCCAGCTGGTCCCGGGGGACCACCCGGTTGACCATCCCGAGCCGGAGCGCCTCTTGGGCGTCAACGGTCTTGGAGAGATAGAGGTACTCGTAGGCG
>JADGOD010000133.1 GCA_017883125.1 Acidimicrobiales bacterium | reverse complement strand
ATCGAGGATGAATCGAAGTGCTCGGTCGATCCCATTCATCCCCTGGATGGGAACGTGTCCCCTCAACGACCCCAGACGCCGAGTTGAAAGCATACGGATCTGATCGCAGCGGGCAAAGGACTCATGATCGAGGCCGGAAGAACCGACTTCGAGTTCGATGTGGCTCCTCAGGCCGTACCGGGTCGAGGTGATCGGAACCACGCCGACAAGACCCCCTGGCCCGTTGTTGACCAGGTCCGCGGAGACGATCACTCCAGGTCGGATCTCCTGGGCCTCACGCCCGACCGGGACGCCGAGGTCCACCTCGTAGATCTCGCCCCTCCAGATCAAGCCAGGGGATCCCACGCGCCCTGCTCAGCGAGCAGTGCCTCACGCCGTGCCGGGTCGAGCTGCTGGTGGTCCTCACTCAGGCCACGGAGGAAGTCCTGGCGCTCAAGCGCATCGATCGCCGAGTGGAGCACCTCCACAACGGTCGTCTTGCGGTGCTTGGCGATCGCGGAAAGCCGCTCGGAGTCAGGGCGACGGACCCGCACGGTGGTGGTGTCAGAAGTGGCCATAGCCCAATTGTAGATGATTTGTAGATTCCATGTGCTTCAGTCGGGGCCGGCCTCGGCATCGCATGAGGGTCTCGAGCGGGCAACGGATACTTTGCCTTCGAGCGGTTTCATCCCGCGAATATCCCGCGAGTCGTTCACGAACGGCGTGATCTCGGCTGCTGTCGCCAGACCCGCCAGAGCCCGAGCGAGCGCGACATCACGATCGTCGGGGTCAATCCAGGTGCCGCGGTGAATCGAGGAGCGCTCCTCGCGCTCGAAGCGGTCGGCCTCCTTCCTGGTTCTGAAGGTCCGGGAGAGCTCGCGCCCATCAGGAGCCCTCACGCGAACCTCGTAGCGAGGAGCCAGAGCCACGTCGATTTGATGACCTTGCGTAGACTTTCTCTACATCTTTCGAGGGTCTGCCGCCCCTGAACAGCCACCCCGTGACGGGGTGGCTGTTCAGTGACTGTGGCGATAGTGCTCGGCCAGCGGGTCAGCGCCGAAATCACGACGGGGATCGCGCCACACGGTGTGAACGTGGTTGGCCCCACGCTGCGTGTTGTCGTATTCGCAGAGCAACTCAGGACCTTGGATTCGGTAGTAGTGACCCTCGGCCGGTTCGAGACTGCCGGCCCAGGAGAAGATGAGCCGATCGAGATCAGCGTCAGCTGAGTACTTGGCTGCTTCAACCGCTGCCAACTCCTCCGGGACCCGGCCCACGTAGAGATCCAGCAGGGTGCGGAGAAGCTCACGCTGCGCTCCGGTGAACCCCGCGACCGCCGTCCCCCTTGGCTCCCTCGTCAGTCGGACCGCATCAGCGGCCTCTGGCGTGATCCCGGCGCGCGCTTCGGCGTCCGCCTGCACCTTCTCGACCAGTGCTCCGAGCTCCCCCTCGAACCGCCCGCGCCAGACGTCGATCAGCGGGAGTGCGAGATCTCCGTCGCCCAGGCCGTAGCGGGGACGGTTGGCACTGACGAGGTCCGCCGGTGCGACAGGCGAGAGGATGGCCGCCGTACGCTGCTCGTCACTCAACGAGCGGACGAGCTCCCTACCGAGATCCTCGGCAGCACCGAGCGGGCGGAGCAGGTGACCGCCGAGCAGCGGCGCACCGGCCGGGTCGGCACCGAGGAAGTTAGGGGTCGAGCCGGCCACCTCGCCATCGGCGATCGTGAGGTTGAGCGAGACGTGATGGCCTCCAAAGCGCCACGCCCAAGGTCCTGAACCGGTCGGATCACCAAAGATGGCCACGTAGTAGAGCCCGGGATCCCGACCCCGCTCTCGGCCCCAGCGCGCCCACCATCCTTCGACTCGATCGAGGACGTTGTCGAGGCCGATCACCGTCGACACCGTCACGTAGCCGGCCTCTGAGGTTCCCGATGCGACCAGCTGCATCGCCCTCTGCTGCTGAGACGACGTCATCGACGAGAGCGGGAGCCCCCCGTGATTGGTCGGGGTGTAGAACCAGGTCTCGCGCTCAACGGTGTCGTCAAACGCCTTGGCAGCGACAGCAAGCTGGGCATCATCGAGCGCTTCGAGAAACGCAGATGCAGCAGCAGCCATTCGTGCTGCGACTACTCGTCGAGGCTCGCTCACGGGCCTTCGGCACGAAGTCGGAACAATGTCTCGTCATCAGCGGGGTCCCAGCTGCCTTCGAACTGCGAGCGAGTACCCAGTCGCGCAGAGCGATCCACGAGCTGTCGACCCAGCGCGAGCTGTCCAGGCTCCCATGCGGCGAGCGCAGCAGGAATCGAATCGTGCGTGTCGAGCGCCTCAGCAAGCGCCCAACCGTTGGCTGCGGCCTTGGCCGTCCCGGCAGCAGCGTGGGGACGAGCCACCAAGCCGGCATCACCGACCAAACAGGTTCGCCCGACGGCCATCGTATCGATTCTGACGTCGAAGACGACTTGGAGAAACGGCTGCTCGACTGCGGTCACCACCGAGGCGAGCTTCTCGGGAAGACGCGCTCGGGCGGTCGCACGCATCTCGTCGACGTGGATCTGGCGCACGAGGCCCGGACGAAGCGAGACCTCACGCCGATCACCATGGCGATCAGTCATCAGATCATCGAGATCGCCACCTGCCCGGTAGTTGCGATACCAGACGAAGTTCATCAGGCGCTGTCCCGGAACGACAGAGCCATCGAGCCCGGGGATCGGGTAGATGAGGATCTGGCTGTTGGCGAAGAGGGAGTAGGTGATGGCATCGGCCAGCTCCTCGAGGACTGCAGGAGCGAGCTCGGCCTCGGGAACCATGCCGCGCCAGGCGACATACCCCGCATACTCTCGAGTGGCCTCGGGAGCGAGCTGTGGACGGAACGTCGACGCCACCCCGTCCGCACAGACGAGCAGGTCCGCCTCGACCTCCCTGCCATCGCGGAAGCGAACGATGACCGCGTCGTCCGTCTCCCTCCGGTCCACCGCCTCGCGGCCAAGGAGGTAACGCTCGCGTCCGAACGCGGCGAGCAGAGCGCGGTAGACGGTGTTCCAAGAGCTGAAGTGATAGGTGTGCTCGCGCTCGAACGAGACCGAACCGTCCCGCTCCAGGTAGCGTATGAACCTCGTCGAGGTGCTGATCTCATCAAGATCGAGACCAGCACGCTCAACGAGATAGCGCGCGCTGTCCGGCAAGAACCCGATCCCGGCTCCAGACTGCTCGAGCTCGGCATCCGACCGTTCGAAGATCGTGACGTCAAGGCCGAGATCCCGCAGGAGCAGTCCTGCGGTGAGACCGCCGAGTGACCCGCCTGCGATTGCAACTCGTCCGGAAGCGACCACCGTGCCAGGACTACGGCTTGCCGAAGGTGGCGATGCGGTCGACGTTGCAGATAACCAGTACGCGCTTCTCATCGAAGGAGGGGTCGCGCAGCGCGTAGGTGTCACCGTCACCGATGTACTTGCGCCAGATCTTGTTCACGTGCTCCGTTGCCTTGTAGCCCTCCGCGGGGTCGTCTTCGTGGATCTCCTGGGCGACCGTGCACTTGAAGCTGATCCAGTGATACATGTTCTCTGGGTTGACGATGAGCAGAGAGATCTTGCCGTCCCGACGGATCCCCTCGATCTTCTTGCGCTGGGCGGCGAGGTTGCAAAGCACCTTGTCACCCTCGTAGTCGAACCACATTGGTGTCATGTTGACGAGCCCGTCGTTTCCGATCAGGCCCATCGTGCAGTGAATCGGACTGTCGAGGAGCTGCTTGTAGATCGGGTCCAAATCATCGAGCGAGTTGACCTCGTCGTGGCTGCCGACCGAGAACTGATTGGCCTGCGTTCCCTCTGCGACGTCAAGAAAGCGAGCGACTCTGATTGCCATGGTTTCCCCCTAGGTTGTCGTGACTTCTGCCATTCGGCCAGATCTGTTGTGCCGCCAGTATCGCCGAGGCGCCGAGGGCATCGGCACGCGGCTCGACCATATCGACCAACGTGCCGGCGACGAGCGAGCAGGTCACCATCTGAGTCCACTTTGGGCAGATATTTCGCGTCACACCTTGTCATCTCACCTTATGTCTTGTCAATTATTAGGAATTTCTCGGGATCACCAGCCTGGTCAAGAGGAGTATGAGGACCTAATGTACGGACATGACTTTGAAATCGCCCGCCGCAGGCAGGCCACCAACCGCGCACGGAACCATCGCCGACGCGCTGCGCACCGCCATCGGCACCGGGACCTTCCCGCCCAGCGCCGTACTCCCAACTGAGTTCGAGCTCTGTCGGCACCACGGGGTGAGCCGTCAGACCGTCCGACGGGCGTACCAGGATCTCGTCAGCGAGGGTCTAGTCTACCGAGTCCCCGGACGAGGCACCTTCGTCACAGACCACGGTGGCAAGTACCTGCGCTCCTCGGGCTCGATCGAGCAGCTCCTGGCACTCAGCGTCGACAGCGACCT
>JADGOD010000132.1 GCA_017883125.1 Acidimicrobiales bacterium | reverse complement strand
TTCGCGGTGTACATCTCGTTCTTCCCCCACCTCGTCGCCGGCCCGATCGTCCGCGGTGGCGAGCTGCTCCCCCAGATCCGCCGGCGCAAGGACCAAGACCACATCGACTACGCCCGAGCCGGCCATCTGATCCTGAGGGGGATGTTCAAGAAGGTGGTGATCAGCAGCTACGTCGCCACGGCCATCGTCGATCCCGTCTTCATCTCACCGAAGAGCCACTCGGCGATCGACGCCCTCTTCGCCGCCTGGGGCTACGGCGTCCAGATCTACTGCGACTTCTCGGGGTACACCGACATCGCCATCGGCCTGGCGCTCCTCCTGGGCGTTCGCTTCCCGATCAACTTCGACCTGCCCTACTCCGCGGCCTCGCTCCAGGACTTCTGGCGGCGCTGGCACATCACCTTGTCGCGCTGGCTGAAGGACTACCTCTACATACCCCTCGGAGGGAACCGGGGCTCGAAGGCCGAGGTGAGCCGGAACATCATGGTCACGATGGTCCTCGGGGGCCTCTGGCACGGCGCCAACTGGACCTTCCTGATCTGGGGTGCCCTCCACGGGGCGGGGCAGGTGGTGGGCCACCTCCGCCGAGCGCGACGCCAGGCCCTCGGGCTCGAGCTGCATCCTCCCAGCCGGGGACGGCACATCTTCCAGGTCTTCGTGACGTTCCAGTTCGTCTGCCTGGCATGGGTGTTCTTCCGTGCGACGTCAGTCTCGAACGCCTTCGACCTCCTCGGTCGCCTGTTCACCGGCTGGTCGACGGCCAGCACGCTGATCACGCCGCTGCTCGTGCTCACGATCCTCGCGGTGGTCCTCATCCAGCAGATCCCGGCCCGGTTCGGCGATCAGCTCGTGACCCGGATCTCCGAGACGCACCTGGCGATCCAGGTCGGTATCGGTGCGGCGGTACTGCTGGTGATATCGACCCTCGGGCCCACCGGCGTGGCCCCGTTCATCTACTACCGCTTCTGATGGCGCGCGCTCCGCACCCAACGGGCCACGACATCGGTCGTAGCATCGTCGTCGTGTTGTGGACCAGCCGCGCCGGTGGATCGAACTCGTGAGCGACGAGATCGGCGATGCCGATCCGCCAGCCGGTCACGACGAGGATCCCGCCCCGCACGCCGAGGCCGTCCGCAGGATGCTGCCGTGGCCCAAGGTGCTCGGTCTCATGGTTGGGGCCCTGGCCGTGTGGCTCCTCTTCGATGCCACCACGCTCCAGCACAACGCCGAGGTCTCTCCGGTGGGCACGCGCCGGACGGTGGCCCTCACGGTGCTGCGACCCATCGCGACGACCAGCCGGTTCCTCCAGATCTCGCGTCTCGAGTCGACGGCCAACGGACTGCTCGGGCGCAACGGGAACGTTCCCGGTCACGGCCGGGTCATCGTGGTCACCGCCCCGCCTCACACCAAGACCTCGAAGGCCACACCGGGGGTGACCACCACAACCCTCAACCCGCTCGCCCATCCCAGCGCAGCGAACCCGGTCCGGATCCTCTTGATCGGTGACTCTCTCGGCCTCGATCTCGGGGGATCGCTCCAGAACGCGCTGGCATCCACGGGGGTGGTGACCGCCACCCTCGACGGCAAGGAGTCGACGGGTCTGACCCGACCCGACTACTTCAACTGGCCCGCAGCCCTGGCGTCGGACCTCAACTCGTCGAACCCCCAGGTCGTCGTGGTCATGATGGGGGCCAACGACCCCCAGGACTTCCTCGGGCCACCTGACGTCCCCTTCGGCACCGCGGCGTGGAACCAGGAGTACCTCGACAAGTCGGTCCAGTTCATGCAAGAGGCGACCTCCCGCGGGGCCAAGCTGGTCTGGGTGAGCCTCCCCCCGATGCAGGACGCCCGTCTGAACGCCAAGATCGCGACCATCAACAGCCTCCAGCGCCAAGCGGCGTCTCAGGTCCCCGGAGTCGTCTACGTCGACTCCTCTCCGGTGCTGGGGAGCACCGCGGGTGGCTACTCGGCCTTCGTGACGGTGAACGGCCAGGTGATCAACGTGAGGACCCCTGACGGGATCCACATGACGCCGTCGGGGGGAAGCCTCCTGGCCGACACGGTGATCCAGGCGCTGCGCAGCCGGCTCGGGATCCCTCTTCCCTGACCGATCGGACGCCACGGATCTCCGATCAGACGAGAGGCCACGGATACGGTGGGTAGGGGCCATCCTCGTCAGGATGTGGGAGCACCCCGGTCTCCAAGAGCACCTGGGCACGCCACGCGGTGACCTCGATCTCCTCGTCGCTGAGCAGTCCCTCGAGCTCGGGCGGTGGCTGGTCGAGGAGTCGACGGAGCCCGGCGATCGTCGCGTCGCCCAACCGATCGCCGGCGTAGTCCCAGATCACCGTGCGCAGCTTGTCGTGCTCATGGAAGCAGAGGCCGTGATCGATCGCCCAGAGCCGCTCTTCAGCGAAGAGGACGTGTCCGCTCTTGCGGTCGGAGTTGTTGGCGACGACGTCGAGCGCGGCCATGGCGCGGAGCTGGTCTCGGTGAGCCGGGTCGTCTCGGAGCGTGAAGAAGTGGCTCGTCAGATCTTCGTCGACGAAGCGCTGGATCGAGCCGGCACCGAACGGCCCGTCCTCGCGCTCGACGGTCTCAGGGACCAGGCCGAGGCCGAGGTGCTCGCTGAGGACGTACATGGCCACCTCTCGGCGCCAGAGGCCTCGAGGGAAGTCCCAGAGCGGCCGCTCCCCGGCTTCGGGCTTGTAGACGGCCTTGAGCGAGCGGCCCTCGAGCTCGACGACGACGAGAAGCGTGGCGTTCGAGCTGTTGGCGAAGCGCGACACGACGGTGATGGCGCCGTGTCGGAGGGTCTCGAGGACCTCATCGCTCACGTGAGCGGAGCGCGGTGTCCGTTGGTGCGGGGGCAGTCGTGGCCTCGTGGGTCGAGGGGGAAGCCGCAGAGAGGGCACGGCGGTCGTCCTGCTTCGACCAGCTGGGTCGCTCGGATGGCGAACGCAGCAGCCTGCTCTTTGGTCAAGGTGATCGACGCGCTGTCTGTGGCGTCCTCGCCGCCTGCCTCCTCGATCTCGACCTCGACCGAGCCGGCGGCGTCGTCGATCGCCACCGACATGGCACCGGCAACGAAGTCGATCCCGTCATCGGGGCTCATGGAGAGCTCGAGGTCGTCGGGGAGATGCCCCGGGCGGCTCATGGTCTCGATCGCTCGGGTGAGGTACGTGGCCAGCACGGCGATCTGCCGCTTCTCGACCTTCACGGTGAGGCGCCTGGCCCCCTCGACGGCCTGGATCAGGAAGACCCGTGCTCCCACCTCACCGATCGCGCCAACGGCGAATCGGTCGGGGTTGGTGTATCGGTACTCGGTCACGACAGGGAGAGCTCCTTGAGCGATGAGGTGTTGTTGATACTCAGGACGTAAGGTCCGTCGTTGGTGAGCAGCAGTGCGCTGACCGAGCAGGGCGAGATGGTGAGGCGCTGGAAGAGGTCGAGCGGGGCCCCGGCGGCGGCCGAGAGCACTGCCTTGATCGGATCTGCGTGGCTCACGGCAACGATCGTCTCTCCACGGTGGCGTGCGGCGAGGTCGATGACCGCGCCCGAGGCGCGGGTGGCCATCTCGGCGAACGACTCGCCTCCGGGGAACCGGAAGGCGGAGGGGTTCTTCTGGACCTGGGCCCACTCGGGTTTGCGACGGAGCCGGTCGAGGCGCTGGCCGGTCCAGTCGCCGAAGTCGCATTCGAGCAGCCCGGCGTCCGCTCGGACCCTCAGGCCCAGCGCTCGAGCGATGGGCTGCGCGGTCTGACGGGTGCGCTCGAGCGGGGAGGCGTAGACGGCGGTGGGCGCGGTGGCGAGCTCGGCGATGCGCTCCGCTGCCCGCTGGGCCTGAGCGAGACCCGACTCTGCCAGGTTCAGCCCTGGGGCCCTTCCGGGGAGGATCTTCCCCGTCGAGGGCGTCTGGCCGTGGCGGACCAAGAGGACGACGCTGTGGGTCGGAGGGCGAGGGGTGCGAGGAGCCATGCCTCGTAATCGTAGACACGCCGCTGTGCACCCATGCTCGTGGCCGGTCCTCTCGGCTGAGATCGGTCGGGATCCGGCGATCCCATCAGCCCTAACGTGTCGGGATGGACTCGACTGTCGATCCCTTGGAGGCCCTAGGCGATCGGATCACGGCCTGTCGCCGTTGCGAGCGGCTGGTGGCCTGGCGCGAAGAGGTGGCCGCCAATCCCCGGGCGTCGTTCGCCGACCAGGTGTACTGGGGTCGGCCCATCACCGGCTTCGGAGATCCACGCGCCCGGATCGTCGTCGTCGGACTCGCCCCCGCCGCTCACGGGGCCAACCGGACAGGAAGGGTCTTCACCGGAGACCGCTCGGGGGACTTCCTCTTCGCTGCGCTCCACCGGGCCGGACTGGCGTCGCAGCCGAGCTCTGTCTCACGTGACGACGGCCTCGAGCTCCACGGCTGCTACGTGACCGCCGTGGTCCGCTGCGCGCCGCCGTCGAACAAGCCCACCCCCGGCGAGCGCGACGCGTGCCTCCCGTATCTCAGCGAGGAGCTCGGTCTTCTGAGCGAGGCCCGATGCGTGCTCGCTCTCGGCGCGTTCGCTGCCGATGGCGTTCGACGGGCCGTCGGGCTGCGGGGAAGGGCCGACTTCGGCCACGGAGCGGTCTCGGTGCTGGACGAGAGGCTGTCGATGGTCTGCTCGTACCACCCCAGTCAGCAGAACACCTTCACCGGACGCCTCACCGAGTCGATGTTCGACGAGGCGATCGCCCTCGCCGTCGAGGTGTCGCGGTCCTAGGTGGATCGAAGGCTGGGGGCGGCCACTGCCGTCGCCGGCCAGCGCTTCCGGCTCACCCCGGCGAGCCGGCGAAGCAGCGCGAGGGCGGCGGGGTCTTCGTCGCCCGGGCGGGTCTCGACCGCACCGGCCGCCACCATGGCGCTGAGCAGCTCGCGCCCGGCCTCGGTGCGCACGATGGTCAGGGTCCAGTCGTTCGATTCGCCGATCCCACCTGTGGAGATGTCGGCGTGCTCGGCAGCGAAGTCAGGGCAGGCCTTGCACCCCTCGCGGGTGTAGGCGTGGCACTCCTTCAGGGGGACCTCGACGAAGCCTCCATCCTTGAGCCAGAGCTGGAAGACGCCCTTGATGTTCATCTTGACGATGTCGGCGCGGGCCACGCCGTACTTCGCTTCGAAGAGCTCTTCGAAGATGGCGTCATCGAAGGTCTTCGAGCACAGCAGGCCGATCGTCAGGCCGAGCCTGCGAGCGACCTTCCCTGCCTTGCGAGCCTGCATGGCGCCGGGGGCCGAGGTCTGACAGCCCATGCCGACCAGAGCGATCCGCTCGGCGCCACCTTCGACGGCCTCGGGATAGGCGAGGGTGTTGGCCGAGTAGGTGTAGCGAGAGCCTGCGGTGGCGAGCACCTCGGCGCGGTTCGTCACCACGGCGGGCTTCGTCCTCCACTCCCCATTGGCGCCGTCCATGGCGGAGACCAGAGCGGCATCGATGATGTCGTTCTCCAGCGCGAAGGTCAGCAGCGCCGAGACGAACCCGCCGTCCTGGCCAGCGGTGGCCAGCTCGGGGTCCGTCGCGCGGGCGAGCACGATGTCGAGGGACTGGCCGAAGACCTCGTCGTCGGTCCGGACACGGCCGAAGAGCTTCTCGTCGATCTCCTCTTCCCAGTTCCGGAATCGTGGGCACGCCCTCGTGCACAGGGTGCACCCCTTCTCGCCGTGCGTGCAGTCCTCACGGCCTCCGTCGACGTCGAGGTGGAACGGCTTGTAGTTGCCGTTCTGGTCGTCGTAGTCGAGGACGTCGTGCGGACAGACGATGATGCACGCGGCGCAACCGGTGCACAAGCCTCCGGTGACGACCTCGGTGAAGAGCTCCGCCCAATGTGGTTTCTCCTGTGACACGTATCTCACCCTAGTGAGGACGATCCGACGCTGCAGCGACCCCGCTACCGTGGAGAGGTGCCCGAGATCCTCGAGATCGAGTACTACCGACGCCTGGCCGAGGCTGGTCTGGACAGAGAGATCGAGTCGGTCGCGGTCGACGAGATCGCCGCTCGGGGCCTTGAGCCCGGCGTCGACCTCTCGGCGATCCTCCCTGGGCTGTCGTTCGTCGCCGCACGGCGGCGCGGCAAGCTGCTCCTCCTGGACACCGAGGGCCCGACGTTTGGGATGCGATTCGGGATGACAGGCGGGCTCCTCCTCGACGGCCTCGCGGGGATCGACCGGTTGGAGTACGGCCCGGGCACCTATGAGAGCAAGTGGATCAGGGCGCGGATCAGGTTCGCTGATGGGGGAGAGCTCCTTCTCCACGACCCTCGTCGACTGGGGCGAGTCAGCCTGGATCCCGACGAAGGGGCCCTTGGCCCTGACGGCTTCGAGATCACGCCCACCCAGCTGCGGAGCGCGCTCTCGTCCCGGGCACCCGGCGGCGGCCCGGCGCTGAAGGCCCGGCTCATGGACCAATCCAAGGTGGCCGGTGTCGGGAATCTCTTGGCCGATGAGATGTTCTGGCGTGCCGGTCTCGACCCGCAGCGACCCTCGTCGTCGCTCAGCGACAAAGAGCTGCGTCGGCTTCACCGGCACCTCCGCTCGACGCTCGACGACCTCTTCGAGCGAGGGGGATCCCACACCGGGGACCTCATGGAGGCCCGGAGGCCCGGAGGTCGGTGCCCGAAGGATGGCGCGGCCCTGCACCGGGCGACGGTGGGGGGGAGGACGACCTGGTGGTGCCCCGAGCACCAGGTCTGAGGGCGACGACGCAACTCCCGGCGTCGTTGAGTCGCCTCTCAGGGGATCACCCGACGGGTGCACTCAACTCCGCGAGACTTGGGGGATGCAGCACTTCTTGGTCACCTACGGCTACGCCGCCATCTTCCTTCTCACCGTCCTCGAGTCGGCGTGTATCCCGATCCCCTCGGAGGTGACGCTGGGCCTCGCCGGCGCCCTGTGCTCCTCGGCCTTCGCCTCCTCGAGTGGCGACAGCCCGCTGAACCTTCTCGCCGTCATCGTCGTGGCGATCCTCGGGTCGGTCCTCGGCTCGTTCATCGCCTACGTCGTGGGCCGCACCGCAGGGCGGTCGGTCGTCGACAAGTGGGGCAAGTACCTCCTGCTCACCCACGGAGACCTCGACCGTGCGGAGTCCTGGTTCGAGAAGAAGGGCGAGGCCGCCGTTCTCTTCGGGCGCGTGGTGCCGGTGGTCCGGACGTTCATCTCGTTCCCCGCGGGTGTCGCCGAGATGAAGCCGGTCCGATTCGGGATCTTCTCGACGATCGGCATCTCGGTCTGGGTCGTCTTCCTCACCGTGATGGGCTACAACCTCGGCGGTCAGTATGACAAGTGGACCAAGGGGATCAGCTGGGCCGGCTACGCCGTCGCCGCACTCGTGGTCATCGTCCTCGTGGCCGCCCTCTACCACCGCTACCAGCAGGTGAAGAAGGAGCACGGCGGCCACGGCAAGCCCGCCGCCTAGGGATCCGGCGGGCTCCCCGGCTGTTCCGGGGGCTACGGCGGCCGGTACCTGCCGAGCGGGGTTCGGCCCCCAGGGGGGTGTCACCCCCCTGGCAGAACGGGCTCGGCCCTCCCTCCGGAGGCTTTCCGAAGGGCTATGGCCCACCGGGAGCCCCACCAGCCCGGACGCGCTGATCGCTTGAGTTAGCCCTCGAGGGACTCGAGGACCTTGGCGGCATGGCCGTCGGCCTTGACGGAGTACCAGGCCTTCTCGATCGTGCCCTTCTCGTCGATCAGGAAGGTCGAGCGGATCACCCCCATGACCTTCTTGCCGTACATGGTCTTCTCGCCGAAGGCCCCGTAGGACTCCATGACCGACTTGTCGCGGTCCGTGAGGAGGGGGAACGTGAGACCGTACTTGGCGCGGAACTTCGTGTGGGCCGCAGCGGTATCCGGTGAGATCCCGATCACGGCGACCTTGGCCTTGGAGAAAGCCTTCAGGTTGTCGTTGAACTGGCACGCCTCCTTGGTGCAGCCCGGGGTGTCGTCACGAGGGTAGAAGTAGACGACGACCTTCTGGCCCTTGAAGTCCTTGAGCGAGACGGACTTCTCGTCCTGGTCGGTGAGTGTGAACGCCGGTGCGGTCGCCCCCGCTTCGAGTCGTGCCATGGCCGTTGTCCTCCCGTTGATGTGCCTTCGCAAAGCGATGTTAGGCCCCCCATGGGTCCATCAGGGCCCCGCAACCGGTACAATAGCGACAGGAGTTTCGCATTCGGCGAGACGACCCTGGGTCCATCTCCTCCTCCATGCTGGTTGCGGGCCCGACCAAACTCAGCACAGGAAGAAGGAAAATGACGGATCTCTCCGCATCCCCACCCCAGCCCTCGGCCGCGCCCGAAGACCTCTACGACACGATGAGGACCTTCGAGTCCCTCAAGGTCGCCGAACCGCTCGTCAAGGCGCTTGCCAACGATGGGATCACCACGGCGTTCCCCATCCAGGCCATGACCATCGCTGACGCGCTGGAGGGCCGTGACGTCTGCGGCAAGGCCAAGACCGGCTCGGGCAAGACCCTCGGATTCGGCCTGCCGATGATCCAGCGGATCGCTGCCGAGCTCACTGGCCCTGATGGCACGCTCTCCCAGATCCCCGGCCAGCCCGCCTCCCCCAAGGGACTCGTTCTGCTGCCGACCCGGGAGCTCGCGGTTCAGGTCCATGACGTGCTCAAGCCCCTCGCTGAAGCGATGGGCATGCGCGTTGCTGCCGTCTACGGCGGAGCGGACATCGAGAAGCAGATCAAGCTGCTGCGCAAGGGATGTGAGCTCATCATCGCCACCCCCGGCCGTCTCATCGACCTCGGGGACCGCGGCGAGCTGCGTGTCGACGAGCTCGACGTCCTCGTGCTCGACGAGGCCGACCGGATGGCGGACATGGGCTTCATGCCCCAGGTCGAGTGGGTCCTCCGTCGCCTGACCCGTCCGCATCAGACCCTCCTGTTCTCGGCGACGCTCGACGGAGCGGTCGACCGCCTCGTGTCGCGCTACCTGACCGACCCGGTCTTCCACGAGGTCAAGTCCGACACCCAGACGGTGGCCAAGATGGTCCACCACTTCCTGGCCGTCCACCAGATGGACAAGATCAAGGTGGCGGGTGCCATCGTCTCGACCTATGACAAGGCGCTGATGTTCTGCCGCACCAAGCGTGGGGCGGACAAGGTCGTCGAGCAGCTCGGCGGCCTCGGCATCCAGGCCGCCGCCATCCACGGGGACCTTCGCCAGCAGCAGCGTGAGCGGGCGCTCGCCGACTTCATGAGCGGCAAGCTCCACGTCCTCGTCGCCACCGATGTGGCGGCCCGAGGCCTCCACATCGACGCCGTCGACGTCGTCGTCCACTACGACCCGCCCGAAGACGAGAAGGCCTACCTGCATCGCTCTGGCCGCACCGCCCGTGCGGGGACCGAAGGCGTCGTGGTCTCGCTCCTGCTGTGGAACCAGCTCGTCGAGGGCGAGGTGATCCAGCGCCGTCTGGGCCTGAAGCTCCCCTTCATCGAGGTCTTCTCCAACGACCCGCGCCTCAAGGAGCTGGGCACCTGGCAGCCTGATCCCGCCGACTCGGTGCTGTGAGCGCAGCGAAGAGCCGCAAGAGCGACAGCACGGCTCGCCCCTCGATCCGGGTCGTCGACCCGGCCGAGGGCGTCAGCAAGGTCTTGGTGATCACCGCTCATCCCGACGACGTCGACTTCGGTGCCGCCGGGACGGTGGCCCGGATGACCGATGCTGGGGTCTCGGTGACCTACTGCCTGGTCACCGACGGCGATGCCGGTGGAACCGATCTCTCGACCACCGCCGAGCAGCGCGCCACGGTCCGTCAGGCCGAGCAGCGGGTGGCGGCGGAGAAGCTCGGGGTGACCGATCTGATCTTCCTCGGACACCTCGACGGAATGGTCGAGTCCACCTTGGCGCTGCGCAAGGACCTCTCGAGGGTGATCCGCAAGGTTCGCCCCGACCGGGTGATCTCCCAGAGCCCGGAGCGGAACTTCGAGAGGATCTACGCCTCGCACCCCGATCACCTGGCCGCCGGGGAGGCAGCGCTCGCCGCGGTCTACCCCGACGCCCGGAACCCCTTCGCCTACCCTGAGCTCCTCAACGACGAGGGCTTGGAGCCGCACGCCGTCGCCGAGGTGTGGATGATGGCGACCTCCGAGGCCAACGTCGTCGTCGAGACCACCGAGGTCCTCGACCGCAAGATCGCGGCGCTGAGCTCGCACGCCAGCCAGGTCGGCGACGGAGGTCACCTCGGAGAGCTGGTGACGACCTGGGGCCGGACCGTGGCACGATCGGCCGGCATCAAGGGCAAGCGGACGGCCGAGTCCTTCCGCGTGGTCGACACCCGCTAGAGGTACCACGGTGTCTCGCGGACCTGCGAGGCGACGTGTTCGCTCTCGGCGGGATCCCTACCGACTGGCCAGCTGGCGCAGGACGTAGGGCAAGACGCCGCCGTGGCGGTAGAAGTCGGCCTCGGTGGGGGTGTCGATCCGGACCTTGGCGTCGAACTCGACGACCGAGCCGTCCTCACCGCTGGCGACGACGTGGGCCGTCGAGGGGATGACGCCTTCGTTCAGCGATGACAGGCCCGTGATCGAGAAGACCTCGGTCCCGGTGAGCCCCAGCGAGCCGGCCGAGGAGCCGGAGGGGAACTCGAGCGGGAGCACGCCCATGCCGACGAGGTTCTGGCGGTGGATCCGCTCGTAGGACTCGACGATGACCGCCCGGACGCCCAGGAGCTTGGTGCCCTTGGCTGCCCAGTCGCGGCTCGATCCCGAGCCGTACTCGGTTCCCGCCAGGATGACCAGGGGCGTCCCCTCGGCCTCGTAGGCCATGGCCGCCTCGTAGATGGAGGTCTCGGTCCCCTCGGGGAGCTTGATGGTCACGCCGCCCTCTGTGCCGGGGGCCAGCTCGTTCCGTAGGCGCACATTGGCGAAGGTGCCGCGCATCATGACCTCGTGGTTGCCTCGGCGGGTCCCGTAGGAGTTGAAGTCAGCGACGCTCACTCCGTGCTCGGTCAGGTACCGGCCAGCCGGCACGGTGGTGCGGATCGATCCGGCGGGGGAGATGTGGTCGGTGGTGACCGAGTTGCCGAGCTTGGCGAGAACCCTCGCTCCGGTGATGTCGGTGACCTGGCCCGGCTGAGGGGCGAGGCCCTCGAGGAATGGCGGGCGGCGCACGTAGGTCGAGCTCTCGTCCCACTGGTAGGTCTCGCTCTCTGCCACGGGCACCGCCTGCCAGCGCTCGTCGCCGTCAAAGGCGCCGGCGTAGCGGGTGGTGAACATCTCGGGCGTGACCGATGAGCGGATGGCCTCGGCCACCGCGGCATCGGTCGGCCAGAGCTCGGAGAGCATGACCGGGTTGCCGTCGGAGTCGACGCCGATCGGCTCAGAGGTCAGATCGATGTCGACCGTGCCGGCGATGGCGAAGGCCACGACCAACGGCGGTGACGCCAGGTAGTTCTGCTTGATGTCAGGGTGGATCCGACCTTCGAAGTTCCGGTTTCCCGAGAGCACCGCGGCGAGGGTCACGTCGTTGTTGACCACTGCCTCAGACATCCCCTCGAGAAGGGGTCCTGAGTTGCCGATGCAGGTGGTGCAGCCGTATCCGACGAGGTAGAAGCCCAGCTTGTCGAGTGGCTCGACGAGCCCCGCGCGCTCGAGGTAGTCCATGACGACCCTCGAACCGGGCGCGAGCGAGGTCTTGACCCACGGCTTGGCGGCGAGCCCCCGCTCGACGGCCGCCTTGGCCACGAGACCGGCGGCCACGAGGACCGACGGGTTCGACGTGTTGGTGCAGCTCGTGATGGCGGCAACGGCCACTGCGCCGTCACGCAGCTCGGCCGCCTTCCCCGTTCCTGAGGACTGTTGGGGGTCGTGGCCGAGGGCGCCGCGGAACGCGTCGGGCATCTTGCTCAGGCTGACCCGGTCCTGGGGGCGCGAGGGTCCCGCAAGCGTGGGCTCGACCGTCGACAGGTCGAGCTCGACGTACTCGGAGAAGACAGGCTCTGGTGCCTCTGCGGTGTACCAGAGGCCCTGGGCCTTGGCGTAGGTCTCGACGAGATCGAGCTGGTCCTGGGGACGGCCGGTGAACGCCAGGTAGTCGATGGTGATCTTGTCGATCGGGAAGGGCGTGGACGTGGCCCCATACTCAGGGCTCATGTTGGCGATGGTGGCCCGTGTCTCGAGGCTGAGCTCGGCCACGCCGGGACCGTAAGCCTCGACGAACTTGCCGACGACGCCGTGCTTGCGGAGCAGCTCGGTGATGAACAGCACCACGTCGGTGGCGGTGACTCCCTCGCGGGTGCTGCCTGACAACCTGAGGCCGACGACCGGAGGGATCATCATCGTGGTGGCTTGGCCGACCATGGCCGCCTCGGCCTCAATGCCACCGACGCCCCAACCGAGGACGCCGAGGCCGCTGACCATTGTGGTGTGCGAGTCAGTACCGATGACAGTGTCGGGGAAGGCGACGCCGTCGAGTTCGAAGACCACGCGGGCGAGATACTCGAGGTTGACCTGGTGGCAGATGCCGATGCCCGGGGGCACGACACGGAAGCCGTGGAAGGAGCCCTGTGCCCACCGCAGGAGCTGGTAACGCTCGAGGTTGCGCTGGTACTCGATGGCGACGTTATCGTCGTATGACGAGGGCCCTCCGGAGCGCTCGACGATGACGGAGTGGTCTGTGACCAGCTCGACGGGGATCAGGGGGTTGATCGACTCGGCGTCGCCTCCGAGTTCGGCGACCGCGTCGCGCATGGCGGCCAGGTCGACGACGGAAGCGACGCCCGTCAGGTCTTGAAGGAGGACCCGGGCCGGCATCGGGGCGATGACATCGTCGTCACCACCGGCCTCTCCGTGGGATCCGGGCGACTCAGCCCAACGGGCGAGGCGGGCGATCATGTCGGCCGACACCGAGACGCCATCCTCGTTGCGCAGGAGGTTCTCGAGCAGGATCTTGATCGAGTACGGGAGCCGATCGATGTCGGCGATCTCGCGCAGGCCGGGTGCGTTGAGCGAGAAGTACTCGAGGTCGCGGCCGTTGACCGAGAGGGTCGAGCGGGTGCCGAATGTGTCTGGGTGGTTCGAGGGAATAGCCATGATCCCAGCCTACGACGCCGGAGAAGGCCCCTCCTCCCGAGCCAGGCCGATGGCTACGATGGTGGCGGGCCTCGCTGGAAGGCCCCGGGAGAAAGGCTCCAAATGGCTCGCTATGACTACCGTTGCGCCACCTGTGGCGTCACCTATGAGCTGACTCGGGCCATGGCGGACGCGGACACGCCGTGCACGTGCCCAGAGGGCCACGTTGGGGGGACCCGCTTGCTCCCGGTCTTCGCCGCCACTGGTTCGGCGGCCGCTCCGGCGCCATCAGGAGGCTGCTGCGGCGGCGGCGGCTGCGGCTGATCGGGAAGGTCGCCGCCGACCACGGGAGATCCTCGCGATTCCCGGGTCCTCGAGCGCCCGCCACCGATGAGGCCTCCGTGGGGCCACCGACATCGTCGAGATGATGCGGCCCCCCGGCTTCGAGTGAATTCAGCCGTCACGAAGATGGGAGGATGAGGACCATGTCCACCCTGGTCGCCCGCCTGCTCAACCGACTCCAGCCCGCATTCGATGCGCTCGAGGTCGGGGCTGATCCGGTGCTTCGGACCTCTGACCGCGCCGACTTCCAGGTCAACGGGGCCATGGCGCTGGGCAAGCGGCTGGGCCGCAATCCGCGCGACGTCGCCCAGGAGATCGTCGATCGACTCGAGCTGTCGGACCTGGTGAGCGACGTGGAGATCGCTGGCCCTGGGTTCATCAACCTGATGCTGAGCAACGAGGCGCTCGTCGCCCAGCTCGAGATCATGGGCTCGGACCAGTCCCTCGGGGTGCCTGCGGGACCGGCGGCGACGGTGGTGGTCGACTACTCCGCCCCCAACGTGGCCAAGGAGATGCACGTCGGCCACCTGCGCTCGACGGTCATCGGCGACTCGCTCTGCCGACTTCTCGAGTTCACGGGGAGCACCGTGATCCGTCGCAACCACGTCGGCGACTGGGGGACGCCGTTCGGCATGCTGATCGAGCACCTCTTGGACCTCGGCGAGGAGAACGCCGTCGAAGGCCTCTCGATGGGGGACCTGAACACGTTCTACACCGAGGCGCGGGCGAAGTTCGACGCCGACGACTCCTTCAAGGAGCGCAGCCGGAACCGAGTGGTGGCCCTCCAGGGTGGTGACGAGGAGTCCCTCCGGCTCTGGCGAGTCCTCGTGGGCGAGTCGGTCAGGTACTTCGATGCCGTCTACCGAGACCTGGGCGTGCTGTTGGAGGACTACGACGTGGTCGGTGAGTCGCACTACAACCCGCTGCTCGACGCGGTGGTCCGCGACCTCGACGCCGAGGGGCTCATCGTCGAGTCGGGAGGAGCGGCATGCGTCTTCCCCCCGGGGTTCACCAACCGTGAGGGCGAGCCGCTGCCCCTCATCGTGCGCAAGTCCGACGAGGGGTACGGCTACGCAGCCACCGACCTGGCGGCGATCCGCGACCGCGTCGACACGCTCGGCGCCGATCGGATCCTCTACGTGGTCGGGGCGCCGCAGGCCCAGCACCTCGAGATGTGCTTCGCCGTGGCGGCGATGGCGGGTTGGCTGGGGGAGGAGACCGAGGCGATCCACGTCGCCTTCGGAAGCGTGCTCGGCTCCGATCGCAAGATGTTCAAGACTCGTGAAGGCGGAACGGTCAAGCTCAAGAACCTCTTGGACGAGGGCGTCGAGCGGGCCCGCCAGGCGCTGATCGAGCGCGACGCCGACGAAGACCTCGAGATCATCGCCCGCCAGCTGGCGATGGGGGCGATCAAGTTCGCCGACCTCTCGACTGATCGTCAGCGCGACTACGTCTTCGACTGGGACCGGATGCTGGCCTTCGAGGGGGCCACGGGCCCCTACCTGCAGTACGCCCACGCCAGGATCTGCTCGATCTTCCGCCGGGCGGACGAGGGAGTGGAGGCCGGACCGATCGCCCTCGACGAGCCGGCGGAGCGGGCGCTGGCCCGACATCTCGTGGCCCTTCCCGACGCGATCGATGCCACGCTCGAGTCGTACAGCCCCTCGAAGCTCTGCAGCTACCTCTTCGAGCTGGCTCAGTCGTTCACGACCTTCTATGAGCACTGCCCGGTGCTCCGGGCTCCGGACGACGCCACCCGTGCCAGCCGCCTCAGCCTCTGTGAGCTGAGCGCCACCACGCTGAGGGTCGGGCTCGACCTGCTCGGGATCGAGGCACCCGAGCGGATGTGATCCCCGCCGCGGCAGCCCGGTCGAAGAGATCGGGTCGAGAGTAGGGTCACACAGGGATGTTGAGCCTCGCTCGATGGAGGGGCTCACGAGCTGGGAGGGGAAGTAGCGATGAAGGTCCGCGCCGCAGTCTGTAGTGGTCTCCACGAGCCGTGGAGGACCGAAGAGATCGACATCGACGAGCCGCATGCCCATGAGGTGACCGTCACGATGGCCTACGCCGGGATGTGCCAGTCCGATGAGCACCTCCGGACCGGTGACATCTCTGCGGATGCCGAGACGATGGCGCTGTTCGGCGTCACCTCGATGTTCCCCGTCATCGGCGGTCACGAGGGCGCCGGGGTCGTCGAGGCCGTCGGCGAGAACGTCTCGGGCCTCGCGCCGGGTGACCACGTCTCGGTCGCCTTCATCCCCTCGTGTGGCTCGTGCCACTGGTGCGCCACCGGCCGTCAGCACCTCTGTGACCTCGGCATGTACACCCTCTTCGGCCCGATGATCTCCGACGGGACCTGGCGCCACCACCTCGGTGACACGCCGCTGAACCGGATGACGCAGCTGGGGACCTTCGCCGAGAAGATCGTGGTGAACGAGGCGTCGCTGGTGAAGATCGATCCCAGCTCCTCGCTGAGGGCGACCGCGCTCATCAGCTGCGGGGTCTCGACTGGCTTCGGCTCCGCCGTCGATCGGGGCAAGGTCGTCCCCGGTGAGATCGTGGTCGTCATCGGAGCAGGCGGTGTCGGCTCGGGCGCCGTCCAGGGGGCGAGGCTCGCTGGAGCCAGCGCGATCGTGGTCGTTGACCCCGTCGAGTCGAAGATCGAGCGGGCCAAGGCCATCGGGGCGACCCATGGCGCGACCAACATGGTCGACGCCACGTTCCTGGTCGCCGAGCTCTCGCAGGGCCGTATGGCGGACGTCGTCATCCTCAGCCCTCGGGTCCTGACTGGAGATCTCGTGGCGCCGGCGTGCGCGATCGGCTCGAAGGACGCCCGGATCGTGGCCACGGCGATCGCTCCCATGGCCCAGACGAGCGTGGATCTGAACCTGTTCAACCTGTCGATGTACAACCAGTCGCTGCTCGGGACGGTCTTCGGCTCGGTGAGCCCCCGGGTGCAGATCCCCCGCCTGATCAAGCTCTACGAGCAGGGGCACCTGATGGTCGACGAGCTGATCACCACGGAGTACTCCCTCGACCAGGTCCAGCAGGGCTACGACGACCTGGCCGCCGGCCTCAACGTTCGAGGGATGGTCGACTTCGCTCTGTGAGGACCCGTGGACGAGGGGAGCCCTTGGCGGAGCCACCCTGGCCTCCGTTGACGATCCGGGGCCTCAGCGCCCCGGATCGTCGCGTCTGGATCGCGCCGTGCCAGACACCTGCGCAGTAGGCGAGGTCGTCGAGCGTCGAGAGGGCGGTGAACAGGACCGGGTCGAGGGTGGCCTCCGCCCTCCGCCACCGACCGAGCCCCGCCACGGCGACGGTCGCCACGGTCGCCACGCGCATCCGCTTCGAGAGCACCGATCCGAGCACGAGGATCGGCGCGTAGGAGCGGAGGATCTGGCGGGCCACCACCGGACCTGAGCGCCACGCCTGACGAGCGGTGAGATGCCACGCCGCCGATTCGGGGTCATCGACGACGCCGTCGAGGCGGGCGGTGAGGTCCTTGACGCCGCCGAAGAGGACGCTCGCTCCGGTCATGGGCCGACCGCAAGCGATCAGCGCCCAGCCCCCGAGCGCCCATGGCGAGCCTCGGAGGGGAGCGGCGGCGTCCCCGTGGATCTCTTCGAGCGCCGCCGCCGTGCGGCCGTACGAGTAGCGCTGCGCGAGCCATGCTCCCCACGTCGTCCGTGCCGGGTGCGCCACGTGAACGGTGGGGTCGTAGCGGACTGACCAGCCGAGCTCGGTGAGCCGCCAGACGGCGTCGACGTCTTCACCGGCGACCAGGCGCTCGTCGAAGAGGCCCTCGGCCAGCTCGGTCCGGACGATGAGCGCGGCACTCGGGACGTAGCTGACCCTGCTCCCCGGGCGGACAGCGGCTGGGCGAGGTCCCATGTCGAGGGGCGATGCGTCGTGCTCGAACGAGTCACGCAGCGTTCTCCCGACGGGCCCCCTGATCCGTGGGGCCACCGCAGCCACCGTCGGATCAGCGAAGTGCTTGGCCAGCATGGCGATCTCGTCGATCGAGGCACGACAGTCGGAGTCGAGGAACAGGGTCAAGGGGGTCGTCACCAACCGCGCTCCGGCGTTCCGGGCAGCGCCGGGCCCGCCGGGTTTCTCGAGGCGGATCGTGTCGGCGCCGTGGCGGAGCGCCACTTCGGCGACTGCCTCGCCGTCGTCACTGTGGTCGTCGATCACGATGACCGAGAGACCAGCCAGGTCGCCCAGTACGAGGTCGAGCTCGTCCACACGGTCCTTGATCGGGATGACCGCGGTGAGCGCGTCGAGGGACGGGGCGGCACCCGCCCAGCGGGGGTGGGCGCAACCGGAGTCGACGAGCAGGCGGGCGAGCTGGCCGGTGGGATGTCCCCCAGCTGCCGCCTCACCACCTCTGAGGAGCTCGAGCGCCTCGAGGCCCTCGCCCGAGAGGCGCAGCAGGCGCAGCGGTGTTCCCCCAGCGAGGACCCCGGGGGCGAGGAAGTCTGAATCGGCATCGAGCTCGATCTCGCAGCCGTCGAGCGGAGCGGCGGCCGAGGCCGTCGCCATCGAGGGGTCCGAGGGAGGTTCCATCCCTGGCATCCTGCCAAACCGAGACGGGTGTGTCTTCGACGGGGCCCTATCGGTCGTAGAACTGCCCTCTTGGGGGAGAATCAGATCCCCCCGCCTGGAGCGTGGCAGAATCGGATCCACCAGGAAGCGATTCGTGAAGGAGCAGTCGATGGACGAGGCAAAGACTCCGGTCAAGGACATTTCGGACGCACAGGAGATAGCGGCGCTGGCCACCGACGATCTCCTCGTCGAAGAGGTATCCATCGACGGCATGTGCGGCGTCTACTAGATCAGTGGCGTCATCTCAGGGGGTCCTCGCGCCCGACTTCGATTGGGACCACGCATGGAAGGTCGATCCCCAGGTCGCACTTCGAGACGAGGAGTTCGGAGCGCTGGCCTACCACTACGGAACCCGACGTCTGGTGTTCCTCAAGTCCCGCACCCTTGTCGACCTGGTGAGGTCACTGGGCGATCACGACAGCGCGACCGAAGCGCTCCGTGCCACCGTCGAGCCCGATGAGATCGCACTCTATGAAGCCGCACTCGCTCGGCTCGCTACCTCGGAGGTTGTCTGTGAGCGGTGAACCCACCTCACTTCGTGATCGCTTCAAGCTCGGCCTGCAGGCGCCGATCTGCCTCACCTGGGAGCTGACCTACGCCTGCAACCTCGCGTGCATCCACTGCCTCTCGAGCTCGGGTCGGCGGGATCCCCGTGAGCTCTCCACGGCCGAGGCGATGGCAGTCATCGACGAGATGGCGGCGCTCAAGATCTTCTACGTCAACATCGGCGGCGGCGAGCCCCTGATCCGAGGCGACTTCTTCGAGCTGCTCGATCATGCGGTCGACAAGGGGGTGGGCGTCAAGTTCTCCACCAACGGGACCCGCCTCGACGCCGCCCGGGCCAAGCGCCTGGCGGGGAACGACTATGTCGACGTCCAGATCTCCCTCGACGGGGCGGACGTCGCCACGAACGACGCAGTTCGCGGTGAAGGCTCCTATGCCGCAGCCATCACGGCGATGGACAACCTGGCAGACGCCGGGTTCGGCCAGTTCAAGATCTCGGTGGTGATGACGAGGCACAACATCCCCCAGATCGATCAGCTCGAAGCACTCGCCGACCGCTACGGTGCGCAGCTCCGCCTCACCAGGCTCCGCCCGGCGGGTCGGGGAGCGGACACCTGGGACGAGCTCCACCCCACGGCCATCCAGCAGCGCGAGCTCTACAAGTGGCTGCTCGACCGCCCTGGCGTCCTCACCGGCGACTCGTTCTTCCACCTCTCGGCGCTGGGTGAGCCTCTCGATGGGCTCAACCTCTGCGGAGCCGGTCGGGTGGTCTGCCTGATTGATCCCGTCGGCGACGTCTACGCGTGCCCCTTCGTCATCCACGATGACTTCATGGCGGGGAACGTCCGGGACGACGGCGGCTTCACCAAGGTCTGGCGGGAGTCGGATCTCTTCCTCTCGCTCCGGGAGCCCTCGAGCGCAGGTGCGTGCGCGTCCTGCGGTGCTTACGACGCGTGCCAGGGCGGGTGCATGGCGGCGAAGTTCTTCACCGGCCTTCCGCTCGAT
>JADGOD010000131.1 GCA_017883125.1 Acidimicrobiales bacterium | reverse complement strand
GGAGCGCCTGGACCTGAGCGCGATGCGCCTCGAGGGTGGCGCGAGCCTCGTTGGCCCACGACGCACGCTCCTCGGCGCTGGCGGCAGCCTCTTCGAGCTCGGGGAGCCCGGCGCGCAGCTGGTCGAGTGCCACTCGCTCGGCGTGGACCGATGTTTCGGCCTCGGCAAGCTGGATCGAGATCTCCAAGAGCTCCTCATCCACCCGGGCGAGCGCCTCGATCCCTGCCGTGAGGGCGGCGTGACGAGCCTCCAGATCGCTCTGGGATCGATCTGCGGCCCGCTGGGCGGTCACCGCAGCCTCGGACGCCTCACGGGCGGTCTGGCGCGACTGGACCCTTCTCGCAGCGCTCTCCTGGGCCTGACTCCGTCCCACCTCTGCGAGGGACGCTGCTTCCTCGACCGCCGCTGCGGTCACCACGCCGGAGCCGGCAGAGACCCGCCAGCCCGAGGAGGAGAACCGGTCGCCCTCTTCGGTGACCACGACCAGCTCGGGGCGATCGAGCGCCAGATCGATGGCCGACGCGAGCGACCGGACCCGGACCGCCCCGCCGAAGACCCTGTCGAGAACGCCGTTGAGCGACTCAGGAGCCTCGGGGCGGAGGCGGACGTGGCTGCGAACCAGATCAGCGCCCGAGGGAAGCCCCGTCGGCGTCGCCTGTCCATGATCGGTGGCGGAGAGGACCATGCCGCTCGCACCCTCTCGGCGAAGCCGCTCAAGGGCGTGGCGTGCCGCGGTGTGGCCCTCGACGACGATGGCGGCGACGGCTGCACCGGCGGCCGACTCGACGGCTCGCTCCCAGCCCGGATCGACGACGAGCAGATCCACCAGCGTCCCGACGACTCCGTCGACCTCGGCCAGCGCCTTGCGGCCGCTCCCCCCGGTCAACTCGTCGAGGGCTCGAGTGAGCGACTCGGCGCGGGCCGTCGCTCGGGCCGAGGCCTGCTCGGCCCGCTGGGCCGCATCCTCGTCCTGCGCTTGACGCTCGGATGCAGCGCTCGCCGCAGCGTGGGCGTCGAGCGCTGCCGACGAGGTCTCCTGGACACGGAGCTCTGCCGCGCTCTTGGCCTCCTCGGAGGCCGCATGGTCACTGAGGAGCGTCGCCCTGCGGTGGTTGAGCCGCTCCTGGCGGACGGACAGGTCGGCCACGGTCTGCTGGCGGACGGTGACCGCCCGCTCGAGGAGCTCGGAGCGCTCACGTGCGCGCGAGAGTGATTCGACGGCGTCGTCGTCCTGGCCCCCACCCCACGTCGCCTCGTAGTCACCCTCGGCACGACGGAGTGAGACCTCCGCATCGTGGAGCGACTCGCGCTCAGGGTCGAGGCCCTCGACCTCGGAGTCGACCTCGGCGATCTCGGTGACGAGGCGAGCGCTGTCCGCCTCGAGCGAGGCGACCACGTCGGCATCGGCCGAGGCCTCGAGCGCCTGGGCGATGCCCCGGGCGCGCTGATCGAGGACGGCGCGCAGGCCCCGCGCCCGCTCGACGAGGCTCTGGACGTGAGCGACGGACTGCGCGAGATCCTCGGCTTGGTCCTGGGAGAGGGCGGCGGTCATCGAGGAGGCCTCGACGTCGAGTGCACTCAGCGAGGCACGGAGCTCGGCCTCCGAGAGGCGTCCCTGCGCCAAGCCGGCAGAGACCTCCATTGCTCGGGCTTCGAGCGACGCCAGCTCGACGCCCGCCAGGTGCAGGCGAAGCCGGTCGCGCTCTTCGGTCAAGGTCGTGTGGCTCCGGGCAGCGACGGCCTGCCGCTCGAGCGGCCGCATCTGGCGACGCACCTCGCGAACCAGATCTCCGAGGCGCTCCAGGTTCTCCTGTGTGGCCGCGAGCCGGCGCTCGGCCCGCTCCTTTCGGCGGCGGTGCTTGAGCACGCCGGCGGCCTCCTCGATGATCCCCCGACGCTCTTCGGGGCGGGCGTTGAGGACGGCGTCGAGCTGGCCCTGTCCGATGATCATGTGCTGCTGGCGGCCGATCCCGGAGTCCGAGAGCATCTCTTGGATATCGAGGAGCCGACACGGAGCGCCGTTGATCGCGTACTCCGAGTCCCCCGAGCGGAACAGGGTCCGGCTGATGGTCACCTCGGCCATGTCGACAGGAAGTCGGCCATCGCCGTTGTCGATGGTGAGCGAGACCTCGGCGCGGCCGAGGGCAGGGCGCGATGCGGTCCCGGCGAAGATGACGTCTTCCATCTTGCCGCTCCGAAGCGCCCGGGGGCCCTGGGCGCCGAGGACCCAGGTGACCGCATCGACGACATTTGACTTGCCCGATCCGTTCGGACCCACCACAACGGTGACTCCGGGCTCGAGCTCAAGGGTGGTCGAGTCCGCAAAGGACTTGAACCCCTTCATCGTCAGGCGCTTCAGGTACATCGAAGCGACCCTAGCAATGCTGGCCGCACCACCCCCCAACGGGGTGGCTCAGATCTGGCAGTGCTCGCAGAAGAAGGTGGATCGCCCCTGGTTCTTGACCTTGACGATGATCCTGCGGCAGCGCCGGCAGGACTCGCCTTCCCGGGCGTAGACCTCGTGGAAGTTCTGGAAGTTCCCAGGCTTCCCGAAGATGTCGACGAACTGCTCGTCGGCCAGGGTGGAGCCACCGTGCTTGATGGCCTCAGCCAGGATCTCGACCATGGAGCGCCACAGGCGGCGCACCTCGGTGGTCGAGAGCGAGTCCGATGCCCGGTCGTAGCGCAGTCCCGCAGCGAAGAGGGTCTCGTCCGCGTAGATGTTGCCGATCCCGGCGACAAGGTCCTGGTCGGTGAGGAACGTCTTGATGCCGATCGACTTCGAGCGGAGGACCACGGCGAACCGCTCCCAGCTCATGACGTCCTCGACAGGATCGAAGCCGAGGCTGGCGAGCTCCGGCACCGCGGTGCGGGTCACGATGCCGTCGCCGCCCATGGCCACCTGGGCCGAGGGAGAGATCACGGGCTTGGTCCCCTCGGGCAGGGGCTGGGATACGAACATCTCGCCGAAGGTCCGAGGATCCACGAAGCGAAGCTCGCCGCCCTGGGTGAAGGCGATCACCACGTGCGTGTGCTTCTCCTTGACTTCTCTCACGGACTTGGCGCGGCGGAGCTGGCCGCTCATCCCGAGGTGGATCACCAGTGAGGTCCCGTTGTCGAGCCCCATCACGATGTACTTGCCCAGTCGGCTCACCGACTTGATCACGCGACCTTCAAGGTGCGTGCGGAACTCCTTGGCGGACGGGTGACGGCGCACGACCCGACCGTTCGTGACGGCGACGGCCTTGATCTTTCGACCAACCACCTCTTTGGACAACTGCAGTCGAACTGTTTCGACCTCCGGCAGTTCAGGCACTGTGGTCCTCCCATGCTGCGCGGGCCGCGTCGGCCTCCGCTGCTTTCTTCGATCGCCCTTCTCCGGTCCCGAGAACACGGTCGGCCACCTTCAGTGTGGCGACGAACCGTGGATCGTGGGCCGGTCCGCTCGAGGTGACCTCGTAGCAGGGCAGCTGGCCGAACTCCTTGTGCGACCATTCATTCATCAAGCTCTTGAAGTCCTTCGACCCCGGATCCGCAGCGGCTTCCTCGAGGCGGTCTCCCAAGAGACGCAGCACCAGGCTGCGCACCGGCTCATAGCCAGCAGTCAGGTAGACGGCACCGAAGACGGCCTCCATGGCGTCGGCCAGGACGGAGTCCTTCTCTCGATCGCCCGCGGCCTCGGCCCCTCTTCCGACCAGCAGCAGGCTTCCCAGGTCGAGGGAGCGAGCGAGATCCGCCAGGACCGACTCGTTGACCAGGGCGATTCGGGTCTTCGACATGCCGCCCTCACCCATCTCGGGGTGGGCGAGGAAGAGCGCCTCGGCGACGACAAATCCCAAGATGGCGTCGCCCAGGAACTCCAGGCGCTGGTTCGACGTCGTGCCGTGCTCAGCGGTGTAGCTCGGGTGGACTCGTGCAAGCTCCAGCAGACTCGGGTCTGCGAGCTCGATCCCCAGTCTTCCCGCCAGAACGCTCCCCGGCTCAGTGGTCACCGCCGACAGCTCAGCCAGCCTCGAGCTTGGCGTACACGTAGTCAACGGCATCGCGGATGGTCTTGAGATCCTCAAGGTCCTCGTCGTCGATGCGAAAGCCAACAGATCGCTCAGAGAGCTCCTCTTCGAGGGCCTCGACCAGCTCGATCAAGGCCAGGGAGTCGGCGTCAAGGTCCTCTTGGAACGAAGATCCCTCGTTGATGGTGGACGGATCGATCTCGAGGATGTCGGCCATCTGCTCTCGAACGAGGTCGAGGACGCCGTCGCGATCGAGGGGTCCTTGGGAAGTATGGGTCTCAGCAGGCACGAAAGGTCCTCCGGTGAGTATCGGGCGGTGGAACTGCCCACCTTATCGGGGCTGTCAAGGTCTGGCGACGGATCAGGCCATTGCGACGGCCTGGCGCAGCGATTCGGTGATCCCTGCGGTCACCAGATCGTGCCCCACGGCCACGGCGTTGCGAATGGCGGTGGCTGACGAGGAGCCATGGCTGATGATGCAGACCCCCTCGAGGCCGAGGAGCATCGCCCCACCCGCCCCTTCGGGGTCGAGCTCGGCCGCCACGGGAGCGAGATACGGCAGGAGGACCTCGGCAGCAGCCTTGGTCTCCTCGTTGGTCCCGAAGGCGCCGAGGATCATGTTGAGCAGGAAGGTCAGGGAGCCTTCGAGGGTCTTGAGCGCGACGTTCCCCGTGAAGCCGTCGGTCACCACGACGTCGACCGGCGAGTTGAGGAGATCGCGGCCCTCGACGTTGCCCACGAAGTTGACGCCGGATGCCGGATCAGCCAGCAGGGCGTGCGTGTCCTTGACGAGAGGGGTCCCCTTGGAGGCCTCCTCCCCGATCGACAGCAGGCCGACCTTGGGGTTCTCGATGCCGAAGCGGGCCGTCGAGAAAGCGCTTGCCATCTGGGCGAACTGCACCAGCATCGAAGGGCTGCACTCGGAGTTCGCTCCAGCGTCGACGAGGACACCGGGGGCAGAGCCGGGCCTTGGAAGCGGCGTGGCGATGCAGGGGCGGTGCACGCCTTTGAGCCGGCCCATCCGGAGAAGCGCCGCACCCATCGTGGCACCGGTGTTCCCCGCCGAGACCATGGCCGAGGCCTTGCCATCACGGACGAGCTCTGCGGCTCGCACCAGCGAGGAGTCCTTCTTGCGACGAACCCCCTGGGCGGGATCCTCATCCATGGCGATGACCTCGGTGCACGCGACGAGCTCGAGGCCCAAGGTGTCACCCACCAGATCGGGAGGACCGACCAGGATCACGTCGATGCCGAGCTCGTCGGCAGCACGCTTCGCCCCAGCAACGATCTCGCCAGGTGCTCGATCACCGCCCATGGCGTCAACGGCAACCGGGAGGGCTGCCGTGGGATCGGTCAACTCAGCTGACCTCGATCGCCTGGCGACCCTTGTACCAACCGCAGTTCGGGCAGACCACGTGAGGGGTCTTGGCGGTCTGGCAGTGAGGGCACACGCTGCGAGACGGGACGTCAAGCGTCCAGTTCGAAGCCCGACGGCTCCGGGTCTTCGCCTTCGATGTCTTTCGCTTGGGTACAGCCATCTCTTTTTTCTCCGGTCGCGGCGTTGCTCACAGCCTTGTGAGCAAAGGTTCCCTCTGCGCTTCTCGCAGGAGGTCAGACGCCGACCTCACTCAGGTCGGCGCAGCACGTCCAATGTAGCCCAACGGGGATCACCCGGTGCCTCGCAGCCGCAGGGGCCCTCGTTGAGGTCTGCTCCGCACTGTGTGCAGAGGCCCTTGCACCCCTCGTGGCACAGCGGCGCGATGGGGAGCTCGAGGACGACGGCGTCTCGGATCATCGGTCCAAGGTCGAGCAGATCGCCCTTGAGCAGGTACGCCTCGTCCTCTGGTGCGGCTTTCTCGATGAACCGCTCTCGCACCGCCACGTCGATCTCGCCACCGACGTCCACCGCGCAGCGGCGGCACACGCCCTCCCAGGTGGTCGTCACCCTTCCGGAGGCCACGATGCCCTTCGGGATCGACTCGACGGTCCCGTCGAAGATCACCTCGCCCCCGTCGGGGACCTCGCTCTCTCCGGGCACAGGGGCCTTGAGCTCTCCGCTGGGGTCAAAGAGCCCTTGGAGGTGACACGGCGCCGTGGCGCCCAGCTGGGTCCGGAGCCTCGCCACTCCGACCACGAACGGGTCGATCGCCACCGCTCAGAGCTGATCCTGGTCGAAGAACACGTCTTCGCCCCCGTCGTCGGGATCGCCAAGAGGGTCGAACTCCTCGGTCTCCTCGAGGGCGGGCTGGAGGCGAGCGCGCCCCGCCACCACGGTCTTGAGGACGCGGTTGAGCACGATCTCCATGCCGGCAAGCTTCTGGTCGCAGTAGTCCTCAGCCTCGTGGCGCATCCGTCGAGCCGACTCATCGGCCTCGTCCAGAAGCTTCTGGGAGGCGATCTTCGCCTGGCGGACGAGCTCGGTGCGCGAGACCATCCGCTCCGCCTGGGCCTTGACCTCCTCCATGAGGGCGTCGGCCTCTCGGCGCTGCTCGGCCCGGAACTCCTCGCGCTCTCGGAGCAGCCAGCGAGCCTGTCGCAGCTCCTCGGGAAGGCGCGCCAGCGCGCCTTCGAGCAGGTCGAGCACCTCGTCGCGGGAGATCAACACCGAGGCCGAGAGCGGCATCGGCTTCGCCGTTGCGACCACGTCGACAGCCCGACGCAAGAGCGTCTCGGCATCGATCTCGGCGGCCTCCTCGTGCTCTCCAGCCTCGTCGAACTCGTCGTAGTGGTCGCTCATGCGGCACCGCACGGGAACTTCGACAGCAGCGCTCGGTGCACGGGAGGAGGCACGAACGGCGAGACGTCACCGCCGTAGCGGGCCACCTCGCGAAGGAGCCGAGAGGCGATGAACGAGTGGTTCGAGCTCGTCGGGATGAAGAGCGTCTCGACCCCGGAGAGCGAGCGGTTCATCTGTGCCATCTGGAGCTCGCTCTCGAAGTCCGAGACCGCACGGAGGCCCTTGACGATCGCCGAGGCATTCACGTCTCGGGCGACGTCGACGAGCAACGTGGACACCGAGACGATGGTCACGTTGGGGATGTGCGCCATCGACTCGGCCATCATCGCCTGTCGCTCATCGAGGTCGAAGAGCACCTCGGACTTCTGCGGGTTCCTCAGGGCGGCGACCACAACAGCGTCGAAGAGGCGCGCTGCGCGCTCGATCACCTCGAGGTGGCCGTTGTGCAGGGGGTCAAACGACCCGGGGACGAGGGCGATGCTCATGGCGCGGC
>JADGOD010000130.1 GCA_017883125.1 Acidimicrobiales bacterium | reverse complement strand
CGAAGTCGGTCCCGTCGACCTGGTTCTACGACGAGACCGGATCGAACCTGTTCGACGAGATCACCCGGCTCGACGAGTACTACCAGACCCGCACCGAGCGGGGCCTGCTGGCCGACCACGCCTCCGACATCGTCTCGATCACCGGGGTCCGGTCGGTGGTCGAGCTCGGCGCAGGGACGTGCGAGAAGACGAGGGTCCTGCTCGACGAGCTCGCCGGGTGCGGGCAGCTCGAGGCCATCGTCCCAGTCGATATCTCGGTCGAGATGCTCGAGCGCACCGTGGCCGAGCTGTGCTCGGAGTACCCGGGTGCGGCCGTCCGAGGTGTGGTCACCGACTTCGACGGTGCTGTCATGAAGCTGCCGGACGCACCGGCCAGGCTCGTGGCGTTCCTCGGCGGAACCATCGGCAACCTCCGGCCCGACGAGCGTGCGGTGTTCTTCCAACAGCTCAGCGCCCAGTTGGGCGACGCCGACTGGTTCCTGCTCGGATGCGATCTGATCAAGGACCGGCGTCGCCTGATCGCTGCCTACGACGATCGACGCGGCGTGACCGCCGCCTTCAACCGCAACATGCTGTCGGTGATCAACCGGCAGCTCGATGCCGACTTCGACGTCGATGCCTTCGCCCACGTGGTGTGCTGGGACGAGGAGGCGGCGTGGATCGAGATGCGGCTGCGCTCGCTCAAGGACCAGACGATCACGATCTCGTCGCTCGACCTGGAGATCAGCTTCGAGGAAGGTGAAGACCTCCTCACCGAGATCAGCGCCAAGTTCACCCCAGAGGGCATCGAACGCGAGCTGGGGTCGGTCGGGCTGGTGACCCATGCGTGCTGGACCGACCCCGACGTCAACTTCGCGCTCGTCCTGGCCCGACCGGGCGGCGAGCGGACCATGGAGGGATGAACCGCGTGACACCTGAGCGACCGGCGATGGCCGATCCCGAGCTCCTCGAGCGGTTCGCCGCCGTGCGGAGCCTGAGCGTGGCTCTGGCCGCGCCCCTCTCGCCCGAGGACCAAACCGTCCAGTCGATGCCAGACGCCAGCCCCACCAAATGGCATCTCGCCCACACGACGTGGTTCTTCGAGACCTTCGTCCTCAAGCCGTACGCTCCGGCGTACGAGCTCTTCAACGCCCACTTCGGCTACCTCTTCAACTCGTACTACGACGGGGCCGGTGAGCGTCACCCCCGAGAGCAGCGGGGCCTGGTCTCGCGCCCCGGGATCGTCGACGTGGCGGCCTACCGCCGCCACGTCGACACGTGGCTCACCGAGTTCCTCGAGTGCCGCATCCCGGCCGAGATCGGGGCCGTCGTCGAGCTCGGGCTCCACCATGAGCAGCAGCACCAAGAGCTGCTGCTCATGGACATCCACCACGTCCTCGGTCACCCTGCGGTCCGCGCCAGCTACGGGCCGCTCCCCTGGGAGAGCTCAGGGGCCGGTCCCACCGGGTGGCGAGAGTTCGAGGGAGCCATCGTCGAGATCGGCCACCAGGGCTCCGGCTTCGCCTTCGACAACGAGGGGCCGCGCCACCGGGCGCTCCTCGAGCCCTTCGAGATCGCCACCGGCCTCGTCACCAACGCCGAGTACCTGGCCTTCGTGGAGGACGGCGGCTACGACGAACCTCGACTGTGGATGTCCGAGGGGTTCGCCCTCCTCGGGCAGGAGGGCTGGCGAACGCCGATGAGCTGGGTCGACGGCGGCGGCACGCTCCTCGAGCACACCCTCGAGGGACTCGTCTCTCTCGATCCCGCAGCACCGGTGCAGCATGTCTCGTGGTTCGAGGCCGACGCCTTCGCCCGCTGGGCGGGCGCCCGGCTTCCCACCGAGGCCGAGTGGGAGGCTGCCGCCCCGGAGCCTGGAGCACCCGAGTCCTCCGGTTGGTTCGGAGCGGTCTGGCAATGGACGCAGAGCCCCTACGTGGCCTACCCCGGATTCGTCCCCGATACCGGGGCCATCGGGGAGTACAACGGGAAGTTCATGGTCAATCAGATGGTGCTGCGCGGCAGCTCGGTGGCCACGCCGCCCGACCATGCTCGGCGCACCTATCGGAACTTCTTCCCCACCTCGGCCCGCTGGGTCTTCGCCGGCCTGCGGCTGGCACGGGACACCTGAGCCCCTCGCTCCCCCGCCGTCCGATCCGGCGCCGAGCTGCCGTGCAAGACTGCGCAGATGATCTCAGACCACGACGCGATCCGGAACCTCCTTGGACGACACGCACAGCTGGCCGACGACGGCGACGTTGACCAGCGGGTGGACCTCTACACCGCAGACGGCGCCTTCCAGATGGGCGAGCGGCGCTCGATCGGCCACGAGGAGCTGCGCGCTGGCTTCGCCGCCACCGCCTCGGGAGCCAAGGGCGGCAAGCACATCCTGAGCAACACCGTCATCGAGCTCGAGGGGGCAACCGCCCAGGTCCAGACGGACTTCGCCGTCTTCCGAGCCTCCGCCGAGGGCATCGCCGCGATGGCCACCGGCCGCTACTACGACACCCTGGCGAAGCACGGCGATCACTGGCTGATCAGCGAGCGGCGGCTGGAGCTGCTGGCGTGAGGCTGCGGTAACGACCCTCATGGCAGCCCGAGATCGACCCTCCCCTGCTGGTGGGCGCCGAGATCGAGCGCGCTGGCCCCGCCTCCGGCCCGGGCACCCCAGGCCGGACAGGTCACATGAAGGTGGTCGAGTCCTTCCCCATAGCCTCCGGCGGCTTGGTGTAGCCGCGGATCATCGCCTGGACCGAGTACGACGCGACCAGTCCCCCGCCCTCGGTGAAGACGGCCCCCTGGCCCTGGGTCAGCCCTCGTCCCGCCCAGATGGCCGGGTTGGCGTAGAGGAACCACTGGTCCACGGGAGCGTCGTCGTGGAAGGCGATCGAGATGGACATGATGCCCGTGGACAAGGTCACGTGCGCCATCGCCTGGCCGACGCCCGGGTGGGGTCGCATGGCCGCCGCGACCGTCCAATGGGTCGTCGCCTGAGCGACGAGCGCGCTGCGCAGGTAGGGCTCGATGGGGTTGTCTCGGAACCGGACCCAGGCGTAGACGACCGGAGGGCCGATCAGGTCGGGGTCAGGCGAGTAGGCACCGTCCACGATCCGCATGTCACGCCCCACCACGCCCATGTCAAACGGCTCGCTCTCATAGGGACCGGGGACGTCAGGCATCTCGACGACGGCTCGGATGGTGTCCTCCGCTCCGGAGTCCATGAGCATCAGCGAGGGAGCGATGAGCGTGCCGTTCTGCTCTGACCTGATGGCCACGGACGAGAAGGTGCGTCCCCCGCGGAGCGTGTCCACGGTCAGGTCGATCGGGTCGTCGAACGACGCCGCCTTCGCGAAGGTCATGAACGCCGACGTCACCCGCTTG
>JADGOD010000129.1 GCA_017883125.1 Acidimicrobiales bacterium | reverse complement strand
GCTCCACGACGAGCTGCTCCTGGTTGGGCACCTGGTGGGGTCCGATGGTCGACAGCGGCACGTGGCGCCAGGGCTTGTCGTCGATGAGCAGGTCGAGCGGATCGCTCGGGGAGTGCCTGTCGGCTGCGAGGTCGACCGTCCCGATGCCGTCGGCGACGGTCGTGACGATCTTGAGGCCAGCCCAGCACCCGGCGTAGCGTGACAGCCTGAACGCGTGGATGCCCAGGTCGAGGATGTCCTGCTGGTCGCCGGGATACAGCACGGGGATGCAGGCGTCCTCGAAGGTGTGCTGGCTGTCACAGGTCAGCGTCGAGGACTTCGCCGTTGGATCGTCGCCGCAGATCACGACGACACCCCCCTGAGGACCGGCGCCCATGGCGTTGCCGTGCTTGAGGACGTCGCCGGAGCGGTCGAGCCCCGGCGTCTTGCCGTACCAGACGCCCGCGACGCCATCGACCTCGGCGTAACCGATGGCGGCGCCCATCTGGCTTCCCCACACCGTGGCGGCGGCGAGCTCCTCGTTCACCCCGGGCTGATGGAGGATCCGGTGAGACGAGAGCAGCTCGCCTGCGCGCTCCAGGGCGAGGTCCAAGGTGCCCAGAGGCGACCCGGGATAGCCCGAGACCATGGTCGCCGTCGTGAGGCCGTCGCGCTGGTCGAGCTCGTGGCGCAGCACCAGGAGCTGGACCAGGGCATCGACCCCGCCCAGCAGGGTCCCGCTCGGTGTCGGTCGGGTGTGATCGCCCATTGCGTCGTCCGACCGCGTCTCGCTGCTCACGGGTAGCGGTGGGGATTGACGTAGGCGAAGGCGCCGTCCTTGATGACAGCGCGGCGGCGCTCGGGCCTCTGCAGGATGGTTATGTCCTCAGTCGGGTCTCCGTCCACGATGAAGAGGTCGGCGAGGTAGCCCTCGCGGACCTGACCGACCTCGAGCCCGAGGAGCGGTCCGGTGTTGCGGGTCGCCGTGTGGATGGCTTCGACCGGTGTCATCTCGACGAGCTCGACATAGCGCTGCAGCTCGGCGGCGTAGGTGCCGTGGTGCGTCCACTGGTGGCCGAAGTCGCCGCCGGCGAGGATCTGGACCCCGGAGGCGTGCAGCTTGCGCAGGCTCTCGACCATGCTCTCGAGCTCGTTCGAGTAGCCGGACCGCTCGAGCCGGTCGGGTGTCATGCCCCAGGGCTCGGCGTGACCGTGCACCATGGCGTAGACGTAGTGAAGCCCCGGGCACACCCAGACGTCGCCGTGGCGCGCTTCGAGGGCGCTCAGGGCGTCGTCGTCGACGAAGCAGGCGTGGTGGATCAGCTGCACGCCCGTCCGGGCCGCCATGGCGACGCTCTCGGCGCTTCTGGCGTGGACCGTGATGATGGCGCCGTGCTTAGCGGCCTCGTCGACCGCCGCCTCGAGCATCTCGTCGTTCATGTAGGTGTCCTCTGACGGGAACTCCGGCATGATGCCGTCTCCCGAGATGAACAGCTTGATGGCGCGGATGCCATCGTCGCACTGGCGGGCGACGATGTCCCTCATCGTCGAAGCGTCAGCGGCGACGTCCATCATCCCTCCGTCAGCGCCGAGCGCTCCGGGAGCGGTGACCATGGGCCCACTTGGCACGATGCGCGGACCGGGGATGAGGCCGCGGTCGATGAAGTCCTTGGCGAGCAGGTCGTCGTCGTGCTGGAGGACACCGGCACCGATGATGCTCGTGTAGCCGCTCTCGAGGAAGGTCCGGGCGACCGCCGCGACGTCGAGGATGTGCTGGTTCGGCGGCGACGCGGCGACGCCGTCATGGTCGAACACGAAGTCCAGTGGCCAGCTGATGTGCGTATGCGCGTCGCTCAGACCCGGCAGGATGGTGGCGCCGTGGAGGTCCACCGTGCGGACTGACGCTGCATCGACGTCGATGGGGCTCGTGGAGACCTTGACGATGCGGTTGCCCTCGACCAGAACCTCGCGCTCGAGGGGCTTCTCATCTGGATCTCCTGAGCAGGTGAGCACTTGGGCGCCTCTCAGGAGCATGCGCTCGACCATCTTCGTCTCCTCCCCGTGATGGAACTGGGCTGCGGAGCGGTTGCCACGCTGCCATGAAACGCTGCTGTTGGTGAGTGCTTACTCTCTGCACTCTATCGTCGGGCCTCGTGGCCCGTCCCGCTGATCCACGCTGCCCGACGGATCGAGCCGGGGGCGTGTCGTGCCGGGACGGCTGACCCCGGATCGTGACCTCACTTGTTCTCCGGCTCGGCGGAGGGAGGTCGATCACGCGGATCCGTAGCCCCGCGCCCGGAGGGTCGAGAGGGCTAGCCTCCCCTCTACGTGACTGCGAACCTGGTGACAGTATCTGTCGCCAGGGTCGCTGATCGACTGGTACCGACAGATCTGTCGGCGATCAGCGAGATGATCGGGAGGACCTCATGAGTCATTCGCTCCGCGTCGTGCAGTGGGCTACCGGCAACATTGGCAGCCACTCGCTGCGCGAGATCATCCGGCACCCTGACCTGGAGCTCGTGGGCGTGGTGACCTACAACCCGAGCAAGGATGGCGTCGACGCAGGGCTTCTCTGCGGCCTCGACCCGGTCGGCATCGCCGCTACGGTCGACCGGTCGTCGATCCCTGCGCTCGGTGCCGACTGCGTGCTCTATATGCCGAGCGCCATCGACCTCGACGACGTCGTGGCCCTGCTCGGCTCGGGGGCGAATGTCATCACGACTCGAGGGGAGCTCTTCGCCGCCGACCCGCGACTGGGCGAGGAGGGCTGGGGGCGTGTTCGCGAGGCTTGTGAACGAGGTGGCTCCTCGCTCTACGCCACGGGGAGCAGCCCCGGCTTCATCACCGATGCACTCCCCTTTGCTCTGCTGTCCCTGCAGCGCCACGTCGACTCGGTGGAGATCCAGGAGTTCGCCGACCTCTCACGGCGCGATTCGCCCGAGATGCTCTTCGATCAGATGGGCTTCTCCAAGTCCCCCTCCGACTTCGACCAGATGCGGAGCACAAGGCTGCTTGCCGAATTCGGGCCATCTCTCGGTGTCCTGGCCGAGGCGGCAGCTCGGCCGGTCGACACCTGGAGCTGCACGGGAGAGGTGGCCGTCGCGAGCCGTGCGATCACCATCGCAGCGGGGGAGATCCCCGCGGGGACGGTGGCTGCGCAGCGAACCTCGATCACCGGACTCAGCGGTGGCAGCGAGGCGGTCCGCTTCACGGCGAACTGGTTCTGCACGCAGGAGCTCGATCCAGCCTGGGACCTACTCCCGACGGGCTGGCGCGTGAGCGTGAGGGGTGATGCTCCGCTTGAGCTCGAGATCGAGTTCCCGGTCGAGCTCGACGACTTCGGGGCGGTCATGCCGGGATTAACCGGGAACCGACCGGTGAACGCGATCCCCTACGTCTGTGCGGCGCCTCCGGGGGTGCTCACGACCGCCGACCTCCCGCCGATCACCCCTGCAGGACCTCTCATCCGTCCCTAGCGGAGGGGTCCCTGCGGCGTCCGTCGGGCGTCCCGCGCCGGTCGCGCCGGTCCCAGAGCGTCGTGGGAGCTTCGGGCATCCCTCTGTGTGGCATCGGCTGCTGAGGCATCGTGGGCGATCGTTACAGGGGGGAGGCTCAGGTGGAGATCTGGTCGGACGGATGTTCGGGCCGAGAGGTCCTCAAGGTCGTGCCGTGCGGACGTTGGGTGACGTCTTGCGAAGTGGGGCCTCCACCGACGCGGATCGCGTCGCCCCCGACTTCGAGGACCGCAGCGTCACGTTCAGCACGCTCGGGCTCACCACGCACGATCGATTCCAGGTCGCGGCCCCGCCGAACATGAAGAGAATGAGCACTTGCTAGTTTGAGCGGTGCGGCCGATGAGGGCGCCACGGTGATCCGCCGGGTATGAAGGAGAGACGTGACTGCTGATCGCATCATCTTTGGGGCGGCGGCGCTGCCGGAACCCGATAGGGAGTGGCTGGCCGCTGCCGAGCGCCTCCCGATCGAGTCGGTCTGGCAGGGCGGCCACATCCTCCCGCCCAGCGCGACCGGCGAGGCCATCACGCGCCTCGCGCTGATGACGGCCTGGACCGAGAGGGTCCGGGTGGGCACAGCGGTCTTGCTGCTTCCGCTGTATCACCCGGTGATCGTGGCCAAGCAGCTCGCCGATCTCGACGCCAGGTCGGGAGGACGGCTCTCCGTCGGCGTAGGCGTCGGAGGTGAGTTCGCACACGAGTTCGAGGCGGTCGGCGTGCCGCTCGCTGAGCGAGGGGCACGGACGAACGAGGCGATGGAGGTCCTGAGGACCCTCTGGCAGGGCGGACCGGTCAGCCACCACGGGAGGTTCTTCGACTTCGACGACATCGAGCTGCGCCCGGTGAGGCCGCCCGGCGCCGAGGTGTCGACGATGCAGCCGGGTGGCCCTCCGCTCCTCGTCTCGGGCCGCAAGGCACCCGCCATGCGCCGGGCGGCACGTCTCGGTGATGGCTGGATGCCCTACCTGATGTCACCGGAGGCGTACGCCCGCTCGGTGAGCACCATCCGCGACGAGGCCCAGGAGGTCGGTCGGGACCTCGCCGGCTTCGAGTGGGCGATGTACCTGTACACCTCGATCCGGCGAGACGGCGACAGGGCGCGCAACGACGTCGCCACCTTCCTCGGCGGCGCCTACGGAGACAAGTCAGCAGCGATGCTCGAGCACATCGCCCCGGCCGGGACCCCACAGGAGGTGGCCGAGCGGCTCCAGCAGTTCGTGGATGCTGGCGTGCGCCACTTCATCATCTCACCGGCAACCCCGGCGGACACCCTGGAGGTGATCACGTTGGCTGCCGAAGAGGTGCTTCCCCGGCTGGTCCTTCCCGACGCTGCCGGGTGATGCGGTGAGCCGGTCGACTGGAGGCCTGCCGTGCGCGGGTCTTAGCGTGGTCGAGGTGGCCGTCGGGACGAGTGACCTCGGCCTCGGCCTCGCCGGTGGGGTGCCGGGGATGATCCTCGCCGACCTCGGTGCCACCGTCGTGAGGGTCGTGGGCACCACCGCCCTCTCGATCGATGCGCAGGTGGCGTGGGGTCACGCCTGGCATCGCGACAAGCAGCTCGTCTCCCTCGAGGGCGCGGACGAGGTGCGGGCGCTGCTGCGCGAGGCCGATGTCGCCCTGGTCTACGGATCCGAGGCGCTGGTCGAGGGCCGCGGGCTGGGCTACGTGGACCTCGAGCCCGAGAACCCGTCGCTCGTCTATGCGCGGTGCCGCCCGAGCCGGATCTCGAGCGGCATGATCGAGGACTACAGCCTGCTCGTAGAGGCGCGAGCGGGGTTCTGCACGCAGCTGGCCGGGCACCGGCCGGGACCGATCTTCGTCGATGTTCGGGCCTCGGACAGCGGTGCGGCGCTCCTCCTGACGACCTCGGTCTTCGCGCTCCTCCGGCGCCGTGCCCGGACCGGCGCCGGGGGCTGGTCGGAGACCTCTCTCTACGACGGGATGCTCGCCACCCTGGGCTGCATGGTCGGGCGCTCGGAGCGAGCTGCCGAGGAGGTCGAGTCGTACTGGGAGAAGGGGTCGACCTTCCCGAACTTCCTGTACCGCTGTGCCGACGACGAGCTGATCCAGATCTGGTTCGGCGGGAAGGGCATGTACGCCACGCTGATCGAGGTCCTGGGTGACGAGCCCAGCGCCCAGGGCTACTACCCGGACCAGGCGACCGGAGCGCTCATCGATCGAGCCGTGCGTTGGCGGTCGATCTTCTCTGCCCAGACGCGAGACCACTGGATCGGGCGGCTCCGGGAGGCGGGCATCGCCTGCGAGCCCGTGCTGAGCCCGGGTGAGGTGCTGTCGGATCCGCATCTGGCCGAGACCGGGCTGGTCGTGTCGCGCTCAGAGGCGGGCCATGACGATCTCATGGTGGCCACACCGATCTCGGTCCTGTCCCTCGACGCGGACGGAGCGGCCGACCTGGAGCCGCCGCCGCCGGACCCGGGCCCCGGCCGCTTGCTCGAGGGGGTCCGCGTCCTCGACTTCTCGGCGTTCGTGGCGGGGCCGCTCGCCGCCCAGGTCCTCGCCGACCTCGGCGCCGAGGTGATCAAGGTCGAGCCACTCCAAGGCGAGGCGATGCGGGCGGCTGCCTATGCCGTCGCGGCCTGCCAGCGAGGAAAGCGCAGCCTGGCACTGGACATCAACGCGCCTGGAGCCCGAGAGATCGTCGAGCGGCTGATCAAGTGGGCCGACGTCGTCCTCCACAACTTCCGGGTGGGTGTGTCGGAGCGGCTGGGGATCGACGAGGCCACCGTCGCCCGCCTCAACCCCCGAGCCGTGTACTGCCACGCCAGCGCCTTCGGGCCCACGGGCCCTCGAGCCACCCTCCCGGGCAACGACGCGCTCATGCAGGCGCTGACCGGCTTCGAGCGGGCGGTCGGTGGCCCCGGCAACGAGCCGATCGCCGCGACCTGGATCCCCATCGACATGACCGGTGGCTGGGTCGCAGCCGTGGGGATCCTCGCCGGGCTCTACAGCCAGTCGCTGAGCGGCCGAGGGGTCCGCGTGGCCACGAGCCTGCTCGGTGCCGGCATGCTCCTGCGCAGCGGTGTCTACCAGCGCGACGGTCACCCGATGTGCCAGCCGCAGCTCGACCCGCTGCAGACGGGCTATGGGCCCGGGTACCGCATCTACGAGGGTGGAGACGGGGGCTGGCTGGCGCTCGTCCTCCCCGACGTAGCGGCGTGGCAGCGACTCAGATCGATGCCTGAGGCCTCGTCGCTCCCCGAGACCTATGCACCGCTGCGCGGCGGACCCGACGACGCGGCGGCCCACCGGTCGGAGGAGGTCCTCGAGGAAGCGTTCGCCACGGCGGGAGCCGCCGACTGGGTCGCCAGGCTCCGAGGGCTGTCGATTCTGGCGGAAGCGGTCCCGGCGATGGACCGGGACCGCTTCCGCCAGGGCATCTTGGATGACCCGGTCAACCGCCAGGTCGGCCGTGTCGCCTCCTATGCCACGGATGACTGGGGCTTCTTCGAGCAGATCGGACCGCTGCTTCGCTGCGGGCCTGACGCAGACGGCGGACCGTCGCTCATGATCCCCGGGGTGGGAGAGCACACCGAGGCGGTGCTGGCCGATCTCGGCTTCGGCCCGGACGAGATCCAGGGCTTCCTCGGAGCCGAGGTGGCCAAGCAGCTCTAGGTGCAAACGGCGGCATCGATCATGCCGGCGAGCCGCGCTGGGTGCGGGCCGAGGTCTGCGCCGGGCCGCCCGGGGCTGACGGCACCCGACCAGCGCGCTATCGTGTAAGTGAGCGCACGCTCAGTTGAGCATCTCGCAGAGGGGGTGGAGGGCAGTGGACAGAGAAGCGCTGGAGCACAGCCTCGTCGGTCGGTTGCTCGACCACCTCGAGCACCGCACGACCGACATGGCCGATGAGGTCCTCGAGGTACCGACGGAGCTCTACACGTCACAGGCACACTTCGATGACGAGTCGGAGATCCTGTTCAAGGGCCACCCGCTGGTCTTCTGCCTCTCCGGCGCCCTGCCCGGTCCTGGGAGCTACTGGACCGTCGACCTCTACGGCACCCCGATCCTGCTCACCAGGGACGACGCGGGGAAGGTGCGGGCCATGGCCAACACCTGTCGCCACCGAGGGGTGCGCGTCGTCGATGGCTGCGGTGAGGCCCGCCGCTTCACGTGCCCCTTCCACGCCTGGACCTATGACCTCGAGGGAACGCTGGTGGGTGTGCCGGTCGCCGCCGCCTTCGAGGGCATGTGCCTCGAGGACAAGGGGCTCATCGAGCTCCCCGTCGCCGAGGGCTACGGCCTCGTCGTGGGTCGGCTCCGCCCCGGGCCTCCGGTCGACATCGACGACTACCTCGGAGAAGGCCTCGCCGACGAGCTGGCCATGTTGGACTTCGCCACGTGGGAGCCCCATGGCGTACCCCACGTGCACCACGTTGAGGCCAACTGGAAGGTCACCCTCGACACCTTCCGCGAGAACTACCACTTCGACTTCCTGCACCGCAAGACGCTGGCCGAGTACGCCTATGGCGGCGTGCTGACCTTCGATCCCTTCGGGCCCCACCTGCGCAACTGCTCCGCGATCCGATCGATCGACGAGCTCCGGGACGTCCCGGAGGCCGAGTGGGGCGAGGTGAACCAGCACTTCAGCTACCAGTACCAGCTGTTCCCGAACACCAGCCTGACCTTCGACAGCCGGCACATCGAGCTCTGGCAAATCCTGCCGGTCGACGCTGCCACCTCTGAGGTGATCCACACCGCCTACCTGCGCCCCGGCCTATCCGACGAGGAGCGGGCGAAGCTGGTCGACATGGCGCCGTGGATTTGCGAAACGGTCGTTGACGGCGAGGACTTCTGGGTCGCCGGCCGAACGGAGCCCGGGGTCCGCAGCGGGATGATCGGCACCGTCGTCTTCGGGCGGAACGAACCCGCGCCCCAGCATCTTCACAAGGGTTTCGCCGCAGCGCTTCAGGCAGCGCAGGAGGCACGATCCTGCACGTAGCCATGCCTCACTGCTGCCTGACAGCTCACGAAATGCCTGACCTCCGACAAAGGCGGCCCGAATCGGGCCACGGCTACCTTGCATGCCGTTAGAGGGGTTGACCGTCGCACCGTTCTCCCCCGTCGAGGAATGAGGAGGTCAGCCATGAGAGTCGCGGTTGCGTACGAAGCGGGACAGCCGCTGGTTGTTGAGGATCTCGAGGTTCCGTCGATCGGCCCACGCGACGCGTTGGTACGCATCGCCGCCAGCGGGATCTGCCATACCGATCTCACCGTCATCAACGG
>JADGOD010000128.1 GCA_017883125.1 Acidimicrobiales bacterium | reverse complement strand
TCGACAGCGACCTCGAGATCCTCGTGCCACCCCGCCGCACCACGAGCCTCGAAGCTGCCGGGCGGCTCCACCTCGAAATCGACGAGATCGTAGAGATTCGGTTCCGACGACTTCACCAGGGTCGCCCCTACTGCGTGACGACGGCATCGTTCCCGGTCGACTTCGGCCAGCGGCTCCTCGAGATCGAGGAACTGGCCTCACCAGGCGTGAGACCCAACCTCACCATCCTCCAGATCGTCCAGGATCTCGCCGGCGAACCGTTTGCCGGTGCCGACCAGTCGATCACGGCCACGAGGGCCAGCAGCGAACTCGCCGACGCTCTCGAGTGCAGCCAGGGCGACCCGGTGCTCCGGATCGACCGGCTCTACCATGACCGCCACGGCGAGTTGCTCGAACTCGCCGTCAATCATTTCAACCCCGATCGCTACACCTACCGGGTCAGCCTCCAGGCAAAGGGGTGACGGTGGCATCCAAACAGGCTCTCGCCCGCGACCTGGTTGCGGCATGCGCTGCCGCGGGGACCCGACATCTCTTCGGTATCCCTGGCGGAGGTTCCAACCTCGACGTCGTCGGAGCCGCCGAAGAGTTTGACATCCGCTTTGTGCTCACGCACACCGAGAACGCTGCGGCCATCATGGCCGGAGTGGCCGGCGAGCTCACCGGGGCACCGGGGCTCTGTCTTGTCACCCGGGGGCCGGGTGCAGCCAGCGCGGTCAACGGGATCGCCCAGGCCGAACTCGATCGCCAACCCGTCATCCTCATCACCGACAACGTCGCCGCATCCGAGCAAGAGCGGATCTCGCACCAGCGGATCGACCAGCATGCGCTCTTCGCCCCGATCACTCGGGCTTCAGTGGTCTTGACCGGTGTGGACGACGAGAACCCTGTAGCTCTGACGGGACGAGGAATCGGGTTGCAACCCGGTCCGGTCCACGTCGATGTCGATCCGTCGGCCCGCCCTGTCCACCACACTGAGCTCTCCCCGTCGAGCGCCATCGAGCTCGACGATGCAGCGCGCACGCTGCTTGAGAGTGCGTCACATCCCGTATTGATAGTGGGCGTCGGCGCACTGGATGGAGGGCCTGTGCGCCAGAGTCGCCTAGCCGCCGCGTTGGCACGACTCGGGTCGCGGACCAATATCCCTGTGCTCTGCACCTATAAGGCGCGCGGCATGGTGGCAGATTCCTCGGGTCACAGCGCCGGCGTGATGACGGGAGCGACCATCGAATCCCCCGTTCTCGATGCCGCCGACCTCATCATCGGCATCGGACTCGACCCGGTAGAGCTGATCCCTGGACCATGGCACTACGAAGCACCGGTGATGATGCTCGGTGCCTGGACCATCACCGACAGCACATTCTTCGGCACCCGCCTCGCCAGCGAGCTTGCGGGTGATCTCGTGGCACTGGTCGACCAGGCTGCCGACTTCCTCGCTTCGGCCTGGACGGTCGGCGCCGGGGCGACGTTCCGACAGACGGCCCAAGCTGAACTCATCGCTGCAGTGCAGCGACCCGCACAAGGATTGACGCCCGTCGAGGTCGTCACGACCGCCCGCGAGGTCGCCCCGACAAGTACCATCGCCACTGTCGACGCTGGTGCACACATGCTGGCCGCCATGGCGCTCTGGGACGTAGAGGGGCCCGGTGAGCTCCTGATATCAAGTGGCTTGGCCACCATGGGCTTCTCCCTGCCGGCGGCAGTCGCCGCCGCCCTCGTCCGTCCGGACTCGAGGATCGTCTGCTTCACCGGCGATGGGGGGATCGGGATGGCGTTGGCCGAGCTCGAGACCCTCGTTCGGCTCAGACTCAACGTGACGGTCATCGTCTTCAACGACTCCCAGCTCAGCCTGATCGCTGCGAAGCAGCTGCCCTCAGGTCACGGGGGCGCCAACGCGGTCATCTACGCCCCGATGAGCTTCGCTGGCATCGCCGAAGCGTGCGGCATGCCGGCCGAACGGTGCAGCACCCCCTCCGCCTTCCGGGCTGCAACGACGCGCTCCTTCGAGCGAGAAGGCCCGACCCTGCTCGACGTCATCGTTGACCCCACTTCGTACTCCGCCCTCCTCGACGCCGTGCGGGCACCTCGACACTGAGAGCGTCGACCGTTCGTCCCAGGGCGAGTGACCTCACGCCGCGATCGACCAAGTGCGCCTGCTCTCGCACGAGATCATCGCTTTGGAGACTCATGCGCGCCTCCGTTTCAAACTGACCCACCACCTCCGCTCTTGCTTGCACTCCTTCGCTCTCGTCGCTCGGCTCATGGAACACCGACACCGACGCGTGGCTCCCGGCTTCCATGGGAATTCGGACGGGCTGTGTCGGAGGCGACCGCAGATCCCACCGCCAGACGTTGCCGCCGAGTTCCGGTAGTCCGTTCCTTGAGGACAGTCCTCGAGCGATCTTCGCAATAGCTGTCAGCCGGCAGGAGTTGCGATGCCTGCGATCTGAGAGACGACCATGCGTGCGCGCCAAACGCAACACCGCGGCTAGAACCCCTGACAGCCACCCATCTAGACGACATCTCGATCGAGGAGGTCGCTTCGACTCATGACACCACTTCAGGGGACGTCAACGAACGTGCCCTTCAGGTACTCGGCGATGGGCGTCTTCTCCGGATCGAGGCTGATGACCGAGACACCAGGGACCGGGTGGCCGGGGAACAGGTGGACCTC
>JADGOD010000127.1 GCA_017883125.1 Acidimicrobiales bacterium | reverse complement strand
GACCGAGGGATGGTCTCAGGTCTCCTCCAGGGCCTCGGCGTGACCGACGGGACCACCCCGGTCCAGCTCAGCTCAAAGGCCCGCGGCGACGACGCGTGCCGAGCATCCGCCTGAGGTGCGGGCCTACCTCGATCACGCCTCAGTAAGCCCACTCCGACCTGAGGTGCGCCAGGCTCTCGGCGAGCTCCTCGACGTCGTCCAGGCTGACCCCGGTCGCCCCTACGACGAGGCCCTGGTCACGCGCCAGCTCATCGAGGACGCCCGAGAGTCGGTTGCCCGTCTGGCCCGTGCCACCCCTCGTCAGGTCGTCTTCACCGCGTCGATCGCCGAATCGGTTACGACGGCGGTCACCGCCCTGGGCTCGGGAGGGAGGATCCTGTCGGGCTCCACCGAGCGCACCAGCGTGCTCGAGGCAGCGAGGCGGGTCGGCGAGCTCGTCGAGATCCCGGTCGACCGCCTCGGGCACCTCGATCTCGACGCTCTCGAGGTGCTCCTCTCCCAGAACCCGGTGGCTCTGGTCTGCGGCCAGGTCGCCAACCACGAGACAGGAACGCTCTCGGACGCCACCGGGCTGGTCGAGCTCGCCCGCCGGCACGGCGCTGCGGTCCACCTCGACGCCTCGATGGCCTTCGGGCACCTCGATCTCGATCTCGGAGGCCTCGATGCCGACGCCGTCACCGTGGCCGGCGAGCTCCTCGGCGGCCCGATGGGGACCGCCGTGATCATCGTCCGCCGCGGCCGGGTCCTGCCTCCACTCGTCGTCGGTGGCTCCCAGGAGCGGGCGCGCCGAGCAGGACTCGAGAACCTCTCGGGCATCGTCGGCATGGGGGTCGCCGCCGAGGTCCTCACTGGTCCCGGCATCATCGACGCCGAGGCGACGAGGGCCCGTGCCCAGATCGAGTCGCTGGAGCGGTTCGCCCTCGCAACGCGTGGGGTGAGCACCGTGGGCGACCCTGATCCACTCGGTCGTGCCCCCCACGTACGGTGCTTCACCGTCGAGGGCGTCGAGGCCGAACCGATCCTGCTCGGTCTCAATCGGGCGGGGATCAGCATCCACTCAGGATCTGCGTGCTCCTCGGAGTCCCTCGAGCCCTCGCCCGTCCTCGCCGCAATGGGACTCGACGCTGATCGGTCGCTCCGGCTCTCGGTCGGATGGTCGACGACGAGCACCGACGTCGACCGGTTCGCCGAGCGGTTCGACGGGGTGGTCGAGTCGCTCCGGGCGCTGCGGACCTAGGGGGTCGTGGTCGGAACGGGGACCCCTGCGTCCTTGGCCGCCTCCTCCATGAAGGGCTGGGCGACGCTGATCCAGTAGGCCGATGGCTTGAGGGCCAGGAACACCTTGAACTCCCCCAGCGCAGTGGTGGGGTCCTTCGCCCCCAGGAGATCGATCGCTCCGAGGTAGAGGTGAGCGACGGCGAAGCTCGGTGCAGCCTTCACCGCGGCGTGCACCTCGGCCTCGCCCTTGGCCATCAAGCTCGCCGAGCCGGTTGCCGCTCCTGCCTGGAACGTCAGCCACCCGGTCTGGGCCAGTGCCTCAGGCTGCTTCGGATCGATGGAGAGCACGTGGGCGTAGAGCGTGAGGGCCTCGGTGACCTCCCCCTTCTGAACCAGCGTGGCCGCCTGTGCGAGGAGAAGGTCGACCTTCGTCGATGAGCCGGTGGTCCAACCGGTGGAGCTCTGACCAGATCCCCCGGGAGCCATGACGGCCACGACGGTCACCACCGAGCCGATGAGCATGACGGCGAGGATCACCGCCACGACCAGCCGGCGGCGGCGAGCGGGCCGAGCGCCGGGTTCGCCGTTACCGAGAGCCTCTGGGGCCGGGGGGGCCGCCTGATCGGCTGGTGCCCCCACGCCGGCAGCGAGCTGGCCCTTGAGCTCCTCGATCCGGTCCCAGTCCCGGGTCGAGATGGAGCGGAAGGAGGCGTCGTCGAGCTCACCGCGCTCGTGCTCGTCCTTCGCATCGCTCAGCGACGCCTCGAGAAGCGCGATCTCGTCGAGGACTCGTCGGCGGTCGGCCTCGGCCATCACTGCGTCTCCGGGACTGGGGTCGCGAGGGATCTCCGCCGGCGCACCGCTACGACACCGACGGCAGTGGCGATGGCGATCACCAGGGCTGCGGGGACGATCCACAGAAGGGTGGTGAGGCCGCCAGCAGGCGGCATCAGGAGCACGGCGTTGCCGTAGCGAGCACGCAGGCCGGCGATGATCTGGTCGTTGGTCTCACCGGCAGCGATTCCAGCCTTCACCTCTTGGCGAACGGCCGCAGAGGAAGCTGACGACGACTGAGCGACCGAGAGGTCCTGGCAGGCCGGGCACTTGAGCTGCGACTCCAGCGCCGCGGCGCGCTGTGCGGGGGTCTGGGGCGTGGAGGTGAAGACCCCGGATCCGATGACGAGGGCGACGGTCATCACCACGGCCAGCACCGTCCACCGGGCCCATGCGGGGACCCGTGACCTAGCCATTCAAGCTCGCGGTGCTCGATGTGTACGGCGCGACCGCCCGGTCGAGCTCGATGGCGGTCGACGCGCCGACGAAGGCTGCGACAACCTCTCCGGAGGGCGAGATGATGAAGGTCGTCGGAGGCGACGCCACTCCCCACCCGTTGGCCACCCGGCCACCCGGGTCGACGAGGATCGGGTAGTTGACCCCGTTGGATGCCGCGAACTTTGCAGCCGCTGCGTTGGAGTCGTTGAAGACCACTCCGACCATCGCCGCGCCGTTCGCCAGCTTCGCCTGGTCATAGGTGAAGGCGGAGAGCTGAGGAGCCTCCGTCTGGCAGGGCTGACACCACGAGGCGAAGAAGTTGAGAACGACGGCTCTCCCCTTGTACGAGGAGAGGTCGAGCGGCTTGCCGTCCAAGGTCAGCGACTTCGTGGCTGGGGCGGGATGACTGAGGAGCGGGCTCTCGAAGGCGACCGCCGTCGACGGGCTCCGGGTGGCCAGCAGCACGATGAGCGCCACGAGCACCACCGCCACGCTGGCGGACACGATCGCCACGATGCGGACGCGCCTGGCTGGG
>JADGOD010000126.1 GCA_017883125.1 Acidimicrobiales bacterium | reverse complement strand
GCGCCGAGGACCCGAAGCACTACGGACGCAAGGCTCGATGGGCACCCGGCGTCGAGGTGCTCGGGCGCGAGGAGCTTCCCGAGGTCCAAGAGCGGCTGCGGCACGTCGACGGCGTGACGGTGATCATCTACGACCAGCGCTGCGCGGCTGAGGCCCGACGGCTCCGCAAGCGTGGCCTCCTCGAGGAGCCGCCCCAGCGGGTCGTGATCAACGAAGCCGTGTGCGAGGGCTGCGGCGACTGCAGCACGAAGAGCAACTGCCTCTCGGTGCTGCCCATCGAGACCGAGTTCGGGACGAAGCGCCAGATCCACGACCTGTCCTGCAACCGCGACTACACCTGCCTGGAGGGTGACTGCCCCTCCTTCGTGACCGTGACCCCCACGCGACGCGATCGGCGACGCCCCCGTCGCGCGAGTCGCCGGCAGTCCGCTCGATCCCCGCTGCCGCCCGGCTCGGTGCCGGCGCCACCACCGTGCACCATCGACGGCCAGTACGGCATCTACTTCACCGGGATCGGCGGCACCGGCGTCATCACGGCGAACCGGATCATCGCAGCCGCCGCCGAATCCGCCGGTCTGGTGATCAGAGGCATGGACCAGACAGGGCTCTCCCAGAAGGCCGGAGCCGTCGCCTCGCACCTCAACCTGGCCGCAGACGAGGACGCGCTCGGCGCGGCCAGCATCAGCTCCGCCGGGGCCGACCTCTACCTGTCCGGTGACATTCTCCAGGCCGCAGGGGAGAAGAACCTCAGCAAGGTGGCCGCCGGTCGCACGATCGCGGTGATCGATCGGGACCTCACGCCGACCGCCGCCATGCTCCAGACCGGCGCCGCTCCGCCGGAGCTCTCGACTCTCGAGGAGGCGATCACCGAGCAGGTCGGAGCAGACCGCGTCGCCTTCCTCGATTCGACCAAGATCGCCGAGGTCCTCCTCGGCAACTCCATGCTTGCCAACGTCGTCCTCCTCGGCGCTGCCTGTCAGCTCGGCGGGCTGCCCGTCTCACTGGCGGATATCGACCACGCCATGGAGCGGCAGGGGCGGACCGCGGCCGACAACCGCGAGGCCTTCGAGTGGGGCCGATGGGCCGTGCACGACCGGTCGGCCGTCGACGCGCTGCTGCTCGCGGCCGAGGCCGAGGCCGCCAGCGATCAGGCTCGTCTGTTCGATCCCTCGGCTGCTGCTTGCGCCACGGCGAGCAACCTCGTGGCTGCCGGGTCGGTGCCCGAAGAGCTCCGAGACCTGCTGGTCCGCCGCGCCTCACAGGTGATCGACTACCAGGACGCTGCGCTGGCCAAGCGCTTCCTCAAGCTCGTGGAGCAGGCGGCGCAGGCCGACGACGACGCCCACGGGTGGGCGCTGTCCCGGGCGGTCGCGGAATCCTGGTTCAAGCTCCTGACCTACAAGGATGAGTACGAGGTCGCACGACTGCACCTCAAGGTCGACTACGACCATGTCGCGAACGAGCTCGGCATCGACGGGCCGTACTCGGTGACGTACCACCTCCACCCTCCGACCCTCCGGCGACTGGGTCGCACCTCCAAGCTGCCGATGGGCACCCCCTACCGGCTCTCCTTCCACGTGCTGCGCCGCATGAAGCGGCTGCGCGGGACTCCCTTCGACGTGTTCGGCTGGGACCGGGAGCGACGCCTCGAGCGCGCCGTCATCGAGGAGTACCGCCAGCTCGTCGAGGAGCTGCTCGGGCCCGAGACGGCCCAGCCCTACGACAGCCTCGTTCGCCTCGCAGCGTCGGCGATGGCCATCAAGGGCTATGGGCCGATCAAGGTGGCGGCCGTGGACCGCTGGCGCTCGGAGGTCGCCGAGCTGCGGCGCTCCTCGTCCCCGGCCCCCATCGACCCGACCGCATGATCAAGCGGATCCGGTTCGCGACGAAGCACCGCGACCTCGCGCCCGAGTCGTTCGCTCCGGCGTGGCGCCGGGCGGTCGCGGCCGGCGCTGATGCTCCTGAAGACATCCGACCGAGCCGCATCGCGGTGTGCACAGCTCTGCCCGAGGTCATCGCCAACCCCAAGCACGACGGGATCGGCCTCGAGTGGTTCGCCGACCGCGCTCACGAGGAGCGCTACGAAGCCTGGCTCCGCTCGGAGCCGGCGGCGGCGGTGTCCCAGCTCCTCGACGAGGCCGTGGAGCTCGACGCCAGCCCGGTGGTGCTCGCCGACGAACTCGTCCTTCGCGGCCACGACTGGCTCGATCGGCGGTGGAGCGACGGAGGGATGCGCCTGAAGCACATGGCCATCGCCCGACGTGCGGCCGGTCTGTCGCTGCGCGAGTTCTCGGAGCGGTGGAGGGGCCGATCGGGGACGCTCAATCGACCGGGGAATGCCGAGGTCCTCGTCATCCCCGACGAGGCCCGAGGTCTGGCCTATGTGCAGAACCACGCGCTGGCTCGACCGTCAGGGGACTGGCCCTACGACGCGCTCAACGAGGTCTACTTCGACGACCTCGACAGCCTCCGGGCGCGCATCGCGTGGTTCGACGAGAACCTCTCGCAGCAGACCGAGGACGATCTGGTGCGAGAGTCCTGGTTCGTCGCGGCCTCAGAAGAGATGCTCTTCGACCAGCGCTGAGCAGCGCTGGTCGGAAGGGAGCAGGTCAGGCCGACTCAGCCGGCTCGCCACCCTGTCGGATCGCACCGGCGTCGAGGAGGGCGCGGACCTCGCCTGGGCTGAAGCCCCGCTCGAGCAGGATCTCGGTCGTGTGCTCCCCTGCGGCAGCCGGCAGCATGCCGGCGGCACCGGGGGTGCGCGAGAAGCGAGGCGCCGCAGCCGGCTGCACGACGCCGTCGACCTCGACGAAGGTCCCCCGCGCTACGAGGTGCGGGTGCCGCGGCGCCTCGGCCATCGTCAGCACCGGTGCGAAGCAGCTGTCGGTGCCCTCCAGCAGCTCGCACCACTCGTCACGCGTCTTGGTCATGAAGACCGACGCCAGCAGCTCGATGTCCTGAGCCCACGCCGATGAGTCGTTCTGTCGACGGAGCAGCTCGTCGCCGAGACCGAGGTGCTCGAGCAGCACCGCGTAGAACTGCGGCTCGCCGCAACCGATCGTGATGTAGCCACCGTCGGCCGTCTCGTAGGTGTTGTAGAAGGGGGCATCGAGGCCGAGGATGTTGGTACCCGGCTCGTCGGACCACAGGCCCTCGGCGCGCATGCCGTGGAACAAGGTCATCAGCAGCGCCACCCCGTCGACCATGGCCGCATCCACGACCTGACCCCGCCCGGACGTCGATCGCTCGAACAAGGCGCTGAGCACGCCCACCACGAGGAGCATCCCGCCGCCGCCGAAGTCACCGAGGAGGTTGAGGGGAGGTGCGGGCGCCATCCCGGCTCGGCGGAGCGGGTCGAGCGCCCCGGCCAGGGCGACGTAGTTGATGTCGTGGCCAGGTGTCTGAGCGTAGGGACCCCCCTGTCCCCAGCCGGTGATCCGCGCATAGACCAGCCGAGGGTTGCGCTCCAGACAGAGGTCGGGCCCGAGGCCGAGTCGCTCGGCCACGCCGGGACGGTAGCCCTCGAGGAGGACGTCCGATGCATCGATGAGGCGGAGCGCCGTCTCCACGCCGCGTGGCTGCTTGAGGTCGATGGCCATCGAGCGCCGGCCCCGAGCGAGGAGGTCGAGCTTCCTGTGACCGCGGACCATCCGATCCACGTCGTTCTCCTCACCGACGGGCACCACGTCCTCGGGCCGCGCGATCCGGATCACGTCTGCTCCGAGGTCAGCGAGGAGCATGGCGCCGAAGGGTCCTGGGCCACGCCCCTGGAGCTCGACAATGCTCACGCCCTCAAGCGGTCCTGCCACCTCTGACCCCCGATTCTCAGCCCCTGCGCCTCGCTGACGGGAACGCCATGGGGCGACCCGAGCCGGCTCCGGCGGCCCCGCCGCCAGAGCACGATGCTCTCATAGGCTCAACCCTTGGCGCCCTCGAGCGAAGCGGCGTGCTTCATGGCGATGTAGGAGAAGACCAAGCTCGCCCCGATGCTGGCGCCCGCACCCGGATACGAGTGACCCATCACCGAGGCGGTGGTGTTGCCCGCCGCATAGAGCCCCTCGATGGGCTCGTGGTTCGAGTCGAGCACGCGAGCGAACTCATCGGTCAGGATCCCGCCGCTGGTCCCGACGTCCCCCGGGTAGAGCGCCACCGCGTAGTACGGGGCCTTGTCGAGTGCTCCCAACGACGGGTTGGGCTTGTTGGTGTGGTCGCCTTGGAAGCGCTCGTGACCGCCCTCGCCGCGGAAGAAGTCGAGATCGGTACCCGTCTTGGCGAAGGAGTTGAACCGCTCCACGGTGGCCTCGAGACCATCGGGGTCGATGCCGCACTGCGCGGCCAGCTCTCGGAGGCTGTCGGCCCGCTTCATGTAGCCGCCTGTGATCCACTCCTCCGGGGTCTTCCCGGCCTTCTGCATGCCCCACATGTAGCGACTGCGGTTGCGCGAGTCGATGATGAGCCAGCTGGGAATGGAGCCGCCATCGTGGTTGTGCGCGTACATCTGGCGACCGGCCTCCATGTAGGAGAGCGCCTCGTTGAAGTAGCGCTTCCCCGCACGATCGACGATGATCGAACCGGGCTTGCACCGCTCGCCGTTGTTCGGGCTGGGTCGACCGTCGGGGAAGACCGAGGAGGGGATCCACCACGCATCGTCCATCAGGTCGCCAACGGCTCCGTGCTCCAGGGCCACCTCGATGACCTCACCGGTGTCGCCGGGGTTGGCGCTCGAATAGGCGGTCGAGCTCGGCTGCTTGCCGTAGCGCGACCGCATCTCTGCGTTCCTGGCGAAGCCGCCCGCGCTCAGCAGCACGGCGCGACGAGCCCGGATGGTCACGCGTTGCCCCTCGCGCTCGGCGACCACCCCCACCACGCGCCCGTCCTCGATCAGCAGGTCGACCAGCGGTGTGCTGGTCCAGATGTCGATCTTCTGGCGAAGAGCCACCCGCAGGGTCTGGCCGACGAGCGCCCCGCCGTTGGTGAGCCGCTCCTGGCGCTTGAGCTTGCCCATGTAGGTCCTCACACCGATACGCAGCGCGATTCCCAGCGACTTGAGCGACCTCTTCATGAGCTGGGCGGGAGCGACCTCACCGGTGTAGATGGTCCACGGCACGGCCGACCCCATCCCCGGGATGATCTTCTTGTTCCACTCGCCCAGCTCGTGGCCATCGAGGAATGTTGCCTCGATCGAGCGACCTCGATCTGAGCCACCTCGGATCCCCCGCATGCCGGCGTAGTAGTCGCTGTAGCCCTCGCAGCGGCGGAAGCTCATCCCGAGGCCCTGGAGGAAGCGGACCATCTCCGAACCCTCCTTGACATAGGCGGCGCGGCGCTCCGGAGAGGAGGCCGGACCCACGTCGCCCACCACCGAGTCGAAGTAGTCCATCGCCTCCTCATAGGAGTCGGGCACGCCCTCGGCCTGCATAAGGGGGTTGTTCGGGAGCCACAGGACCCCGCCCGACATCGCCGTGGAGCCACCGACCAGCGGCTGCTTCTCGATGACGATGACCTCGAGCCCCTGCGCGGCGGCGGTCACCGCGCCGCAGAGGCCACCTCCGGACCCGACGACGACGACATCAGTGACGTACTCCGACTCAGACATGTTTCCTGGCTCCGATCTTCTCTGGTACTTGCCGATGTGACCCCGACCTGCTCAGTCGGCGAGGTAGCGATCCAGCTCGATGTGCATGTTGGAGATGGGGCTCTCCCACTCCGTGGCCAGCATCATCTCTTTGAAACCACGCGAGCGCAGGCCACGCTGCTGCTTCTCCATGTTGCGGAAGTCCTGGCGCGGGATCTGACCGAGGTTCTCCGTGTCGTCCGGCTCGAAGCGGCCCATGAGCCGAGCTCGACCGGGCTCATGGCCCTCCGGATAGGTGGTCAGCGACCAGACCTCGAAGCGACAGCGCTCCGGATCGTCCTCGTGGGGGCGGATGCGATAGCAGAGCGCGTTGCCGTACTGCGGGAGCACGAAGAAGTTCGGGAAGATGAAGACCTCACCCCCCCAGAGCCGCATGCCCTCGTTCATGGCCGGCACCGGGATGCCCGCGCCCTCCCAGTACTCGAAGAGCGCCTTGATGGCTGCCGTGGGGAAGTCCTCACCGGGGGCCACCTTGTTGCGCATGCCCATGAAGACGTCGATGTCGCGCTTGAGGGTCATGGCGTCCTGGCCCTCCCAGAGAAGCTCGGATCGCTCGAGGAACCCCTCGGCCCCGCGGCCCTCGGCGACGCCGCCGGCGGTGGCGTCGAACTTGCCCTGGAAGCGGGCGTGGCCACCCGCGAAGGTCGTGTACTCCACGTAGTCCGCAGGGTAGTCCTCCCCCGCGCCGCTGGTCAGCTGGGGGTGCGTCCTCATAACGTGCCAGGCCTCGTGGAAGGCCTCTTGGGCGGTCTTCCAGTTGCAGCGGATGATGATCTCCTTCCACCACCACACCCGCATGTTCTGGAAGCCGATGGCCTCTAGGAGTGGGGCCACCGGGGCCAAGGTCTCGGCCAGCGGACGAGCGTCGGGGTCCATGTTGATCCAGACGCAGGCGCCCCAGGTGTCGACCTGGACTTCGGGGAGCTGCAGGTTCTCGGCCTTCACGCAGTCGGGCTCGAAGCCCTCCTTGCCGTAGACGAAGGAGCTCGAGCCGTCGAGGTTCCAGCGCCAGCCGTGGAAGGGGCAGACGATCTGCCCCTTGGGCATCCGGCCCGATCCCTTGCCCAGCTGCACGGCACGGTGCCGGCAGGCGTTGTGGAAGGCCTTGATCGAGCCGTCCTCTTGCCGGACGAGCAAGATCGACTCATCGGCGACCTCGTATTCGACGAAGTCGCCCGGCTCCGGCAGCTCCTCGAGACGGCACGCCATCTGCCAGACCTTCGGCCAGAGCTTGGCCTTCTCGAGCTCGAAGAACTCGCGGTCGTAGTAGCGCTCGCGCGGCACGCGCAGCGGGTTCGTCATCGCGAAGGGCACAGAGCCCACTCCTGGCATCGATCGCTCGTCAGCCACGGTCATGACCACCAATCCTCTCGTCTGTTGCTCAGTCCTCTGCTTGGATGACGCCGATCTCGGCACCGACCTCGTAGACGGTCTCGAGCTCGCTGGTCCAGTGCACCGTCCCCGAGGCACCAGCCGCTATCTCGGTCTCCACCTTCTCCGTCGCTATGGCGAAGAGAGGCTCGCCCTCATTGACGTGGCCACCCTCCTCGACCAGCTGCTCGACGAGCGTCGCCTCAGAGATGGCGACAGAGGCCCTCGGGATCCGGATCGTGAACTCAGACATCTCCGCCTACCTCCGCAGCTGGCTTTCCCAGGGTTCGCCGCACGGCGCTGACGATCCGATCGACACTCGGGTACACCTGCGCCTCGAGCGCAGCCGAGCCCGGGTTGGGCACGAACCGAGCCCCCACACGCAGGACCGGCGCTTCGAGGACGTCGAAGAGCTCTTCTTGCACCATGGCGGCGATCTCCGCTCCAGGCCCAGCGAACTGGATCGCGTCGTGCACGACCACCGCCCGGCGGGTACGCGACACGCACTCGAGCAGCAGCGGAACGTCGAGCGGCACCAGCGTCCGCAGGTCCAGCACCTCAGCACTCACGCCCTCGGCCTCCAGCGCGGCGGCGGCGTTGAGCGACTCGACCAGGCCGCGCCCGTAGGTGACCAGGGTCACGTCGGTACCGGGCCGCTTGACCTCGCCCTGGCCGAGGGGGATCGAGAAGGAAGGGTCTAGGGGGACCGGGCCCCGCTGGCCCTGCAACCTGATCGTCTCGAGGACGAGGCAGGGGTCCTCATCGAAGATCGCAGAGGTGAGCAGACCCTTGGCGTCACGCGGAGTGGCGGGCACGATCACCTTGAGGCCCGGGATGTGCATGAACCATGCCTCGAGCGACTGGGAGTGTGTCGCACCGGTGCCGAGCCCACCGTAGACCTGGGTGCGGACGGTGATGGGGGCCGTGACGCGGCCGCCCGTCATGAACCGCAGCTTGGCCGCGTTGTTGATGAGCTGGTCGGCGGCGATGCCGATGAAGTCCATGATCATGATCTCGGCCACCGGCAGGAAGCCGTCCATCGCCATGCCGATGGCCGCGCCGAGGATGGCCGCCTCGGAGATCGGGGTGTCGAGGACGCGGTCGGCGCCGTAGCGCGTGGAGAGGCCCTTGGTCGGACCCGACGCACCGGGATCGGCGATGTCCTCGCCGAGGAGCAGGACGCGCTCGTCGGCGGCGAGGGCCTGGTCGAGGGCAAGGTTGAGCGCCTCTCGTTGCGACATGACTTGTTCGTCCACGATGCCTCCTCTAGACCGGGCAGTTCGTCGGGTCGGCGTAGACGTCACGGCTGAGCTCGTCCGCCGAGGCCGGCTCGGCGGCGAGGACCGTCGCCAGCGCTTCTTCCACCGCGGCCACCGCGGCCTGGTCGAGCTCCTCGAGCTCGTGCTCGCTGCAGATCCCCGTGGACGCCAGCGCGGCGCGGAAGCTCGGGACCGGATCAGCCAGCTGCGCTGCCGCCATCTGCTCAGCCGGAATGTAGGCCATCGGGTCACCGAAGTAGTGGCCTCGGAAGCGGAAGGTCACGCAATCGAGCAAGGTCGGGCCGCCACCGCTCCTCGCTCGATCCACCGCCTCCTCCAGCGCGGCCACCATGGCCAGCGGGTCGTTGCCGTCCACGCGCACGCCGGGCATCCCATAGGCCTGCGCCCGTTCAGCGATCGTCTCCACCTTCATCGTGTGCTCGACCGGGGTCATCTCGCCATAGAGGTTGTTCTGGCACAGCAGCACGACGGGCAGATCCCACAGGGCTGCCATGTTCGCTGCCTCGTGAAAGGAGCCGGTGTTGGTCGCGCCGTCCCCGAAGCTCACCACCGTGACCCGGTCGATGCCCTTGCGCTGGGCGGCCATGGCCAGACCCACGGCCACCGGCGGGCCCGCCCCGACGATCCCGGTCGACATGGCGACACCTGACTCCGGTCGGGCGATGTGCATCGTCCCACCCTTGCCGCGGCTCGCTCCGACCTGGCGGCCCAGCATCTCGCCGTAGATCTCGACCAGGGGAACGCCCTTGCCGATCAGGTCGTGCAGGCCGCGATAGGTCGTGACCAGCTGGTCGTCTGTCCGCAGGCAGACGCCGACGGCGGCGGCGATGGCCTCCTGGCCGCGCGGTGGCCAGTAGACGCACTGGAGCTCACCGGAGGCGATCCCCTTGCTCAGCCGATCGTCGGCCGCCTTCATCAGCACCATCAGCTCGTAGAGCCTGCGCTGGACGTCGGCGGATGGAGCAGCACCTTGGCGATCGTTCTCCACTACTCCCCCTCTTGAACACGCGGTCGCCAGGAGCGGCCGCTGGCTTCCTGTCTACCTCACACCGCTTTGACTCGCAAGTAGTTGATAAAGGACCTTTATGCCAAGTACTTGACTTTCGTGCATGCACCGTTAGGGTAGTGCGGATGGAACCACTGATCGACTTTGAGATGGCTGACGCGCCCATGGCAACCGATCGGACCGAGGGTTTCCGTTTCATCCGCCAGCACGGCGAGGTCTTCCAGGCGGTAGATGGCACCTGGGTGCTGGCGAGTCCGGAGGCCGTGCGCTTCGCGCACCGCAACCCTCTGATCTTCTCCTCCGCGAAGGCCTTCAGCTCTGCCGGCGTCCCGGTGCCGCTCATTCCGGTCGCCATCGACCCTCCGGACCACGTCAAGTACCGCCGCGTCCTCGACCGGATGCTCGCCCCGCGCGTCGTCAACGGCATGGAGGACGACCTCCGAGCCCAGATCCACGAGCTGGTATCCGCGTTCGCCTCCACGGGCGAGTGCGACGCTGTCCGCGACATCGCCCGGCTGTACCCGACCCAGGTGTTCCTCACCTTGTTCGGGATGCCGCTCGCCGATCGCGACCAGCTCATCGGGTGGGTCGAGACCATGAACGAGAACTCGATCACGGGCACCGGCGAGCCGATCCCGGTCGTGAGGGAGGCGGCGATGTCGCTCTTCGGCTATATCAAGCAGCACATCGCCGAGAAGCGTGCGGATCCCGGAGACGACATGCTGAGCCGGATCCTCTCGCTCACGGGCGACGAGGAGTGGTCCGACGCCGAGGTGCTCGGGATGGCCTTCCTGTTCACCGTGGCCGGGCTCGACACCGTCACCGGGGCGATCGGGTTCACGATGCTCCATCTCGCCCAGAACCCCGAGCTCCGCCAGCAATTGCTCGCCGATCCCGATCTCATCGGTCCCGTGATCGACGAGGTGCTCCGCATCGAGCCTCCTGCCCCGACCACACCGCGCGTGACGACCGAGGATGTCGAGGTCTGCGGAGTGCTGATCCCCGCCAACTCCGCGGTCATGCTCTGCCTGGCCACCGCGAACCGAGGGGATGAGCGCGAGCACCCCGACGACGTCGACGTCGAGCATGTGAAGGAGGGACACTTCTCCTTCGGTGGTGGCATCCACCGCTGCTTGGGGGCGCACCTTGCTCGACGTGAGATCCGGCTCGTCATCGAGGAGTTCCACAGGCTCATCCCCGACTACGAGGTGACTCCAGGCGCCGAGCCATCGGTGGTCTGGCCGTCGTCGACCCTGCACCTCGCCTCGCTCCCGCTCACCTTCCCGCCGGCAGGAGCGACGTCCTGATGCAGACCATGATCTGCGACGGGTCGCTCGCCAGCGTCGGCGACCTCACCGGCGGGGGCCAGCTTGACCGCTGACGCAGTGCTGCGCTCGCCGTTCCCGAGAGAACGAGCCCCTTCGGTGGTGAGTAGCCTCTCGTCCACAGTGCTGTTCACGATCACCACCTCGAAGCCCCATGAGCCACTCGAGCGCGCCGATGCCTGACGCGCCGCAGCACGAGCCGAGCGAACAATCGGCGCCGACTCCGCCCGCAGTGAGCGCGATCAAGAGCGAGAGGCTCCGGCGGGGCCTGCTGCCCCTCGTCATGCAGTCCTTCTTCTACACCAGGAGGAGCTTCGACGATGCAATGCGCTCCCACGGGATCACGGGGTCGCAGGCAGGCGTTCTCAGCCGGATCTACGACCAGCCCGGGATCTCAGGTGCGGAGCTGAGCCGTCAGATGTTGACGACGCCCCAAGCCGTGCAGCTCATGCTGGCGACGCTCGAGCGCAAGGGGCTCATCGCTCGCGAGCCGGACCCGACGCAGGGCCGGGTCCTCGGCTCTCGCCTCACCGATGTCGGCCGCGAGGTCTTCCTCGCCTGCCTCACCGATGCCGCCGAGGCTGACAAGATGCTCAGCATGAGCCTCAGCGCCGAAGAGCGTCTGAACTTGATCGAGCTCCTCGAGAAGTACATCCGTGGAACGCAGCAGTCCGTCGCCAGGGGGCTCGAGGACCACGATGATCAAGACCGTAGGACAACCGCCGCGAGCTGAGCTCGGGCATCGACGAACAAGGGGGATGAACGTGGCTGAGCTGCGATTCGACGACCGGGTGGCCATCGTGACGGGGGCCGGTGGCGGCATCGGTCGGGCGCACGCGCTTCTGCTGGCGTCCAAGGGCGCCCGCGTCGTGGTCGCCGACCTCGGCTGCGAGGTGGACGGAAGCGGTGCCTCTCACGGACCGGCCGACGCCGTCGTGGACGAGATCAGGGCGATCGGGGGCGACGCCGTAGCGAGCTACGCCACGGTGGCCGACGAAGGCGAGGCGGCGTCGATCATCAGCACCGCCCTGGAGGCCTTCGGCCGCCTCGACGTCGTCATCAACAACGCGGGCATCTTCGACCCTGCGCCCTTCGAGGCGCTCTCCACCGCGCAGTTTCGATCGATGTTCGACGTGCACCTCTTCGGGACGCTCTTGGTGACCAAGGCGGCGTGGCCGCACCTGATCGAATCGGGGCATGGCCGCATCGTGAACACCACCTCCGAGTCCTTCCTCGGGATGGACCTGCTCTCCAGCTACGGAGCGGCCAAGGGCGCGATCTACGCGCTCAACCGCAACCTCGCCATCGCCGGCGCTCCGCACGGCATCGCTGCGAACTGCCTCTCTCCCCGCGCCGGGACCCGGATGGGTGAGACCCTCGCCATAACCATGGGTGCGTCACCCGAGATGGCCGCACAGGCCAACGCGACCATGCCCCCCGAGATCGTCGCCCCTGCCGGCGCCTTCCTGGCCCACCCCTCGTGCACGCTCAACGGCGAGACCCTCTTCGTGGCTCCCGGAGATGTCTCTCGGCTGGCCGTGATCAAGACACGCGGCATCAGCGCGGAGACCATCACCGCCGAGGACATCGCCTCACGGCTCGACGAGATCATGGACGTCACCGACGCCGCGGTCACCGACGTCTACCACCGCATCGCCTGATCGCGCGG
>JADGOD010000125.1 GCA_017883125.1 Acidimicrobiales bacterium | reverse complement strand
TGCTCCTTCCTCATCCAGCCCCCATGGTCGCCATAGCGAGGCTCAACGCTGCGATTCGCTTGATGGTGCCGCTCCTCTCGAACAATCGCCCACCCCGTGGGCTCCACACCATGGACCGTTCTCGCTGATCCGCCTGCCGCGTAGAGCCGATCGGCATGAGTCACCGCGGCCGATCACCTGAAGCCCCTTCGTCAACCGCTGGGTGCCCGAAGGTAGGTCACCGACAGCCGGTCCTCGGGATCGACCGGCTCCGCCCCTTCAGCGGCAATGGATTCCGGGTCGTCAGCACTGGCGTAGCTGAGGTCGGCGTCTCGATTCCCGAGCTCGGGAACACGTCTCGGTATCGAGATGAGAGAGCTCGCCCACGCGCACCACGCCTGCGCGCAGTCGCTGGCGTGGTCTCAGTGGGTGAAGACCGGGAGGCTCTCCCAGCCGCGCACCGTGGTGGTGCGGGCCTGGACGGCGTGGTCCCAGTCGACCTCCCAGGTCGGGAAGCGCTTGAGCACCTCTTCGAGGGCGAGACGCCCCTCCATGCGGGCGAGGTGCGTCCCGAGGCAGAAGTGCAGGCCGTAGCCGAAGGTGAGGTGCCGTCCCATCTCGCGGTGGATGTCGAAGCGGTCGCCGTCGGGGAACTTCCGGTCGTCGCGGTTGGCGGAGGCGTTCAGGAGCACCATGGCGCTCCCCTGGGGGACTGTCAGGCCGTAGAGCTCGACGTCCCTCGTGACGTAGCGGGAGTTGACCGGGGACGGCGGCTCGAAGCGGAGGAGCTCCTCGATGGCGTTCGGGATGAGCTCGGGGTTCTCGACCAGCTCTTGGCGCTGGTCGGGGTGATCCGCCAGCACCTTGCCCGTCCAGACGATGAGGCGACCGGTCGTCTCGTTGCCTGCGGCGGCGAGGAGCCCGACGTAGCCGAGGACCTCCTCCCGTCTGAGGGTCCGGAGCTCCCCGTGCTCGTCGGTGAACTCGGCGTTCAGCAGATCGGTCATCAGGTCATCGGAGGGGTGCTCCCTCCGCCAGTCGATGTACTCCGCGAACTCCATCCCGACGGCCTCCCCGTCGGCGTTCCTCGCCTCGGGCATCACTCCGTCCTCGAGCCGGAGGCCCTCGTCGATCCCCTCCCTGATGGCCACCTGGTCCGCCTCGGGGATCCCAAGGAGCATCCCGATGGTCCTCATGGGCATCTCGGCGGCGAGATTGGCGATGAAGTCGAAGCGACCCGTGCCGACCAGCGGGTCGAGGCTCCGGGCGCAGAACTCGCGCACCTTGGGCTCGATCTCCAGGATCCTCCGCGGCGTGAAGACCCGGCTCAGCAGGCTGCGGTGCTGGTCGTGCGCCGGGGGATCCTCGAAGATGAAGAGTCCCGGCGGGATAGAGGCGTCCGCCTTGATCATCTCGAGCAGGGTCCCCTTGGCCGAGCTGTAGGTCTTCCAGTCACTGAAGGCATCGTCGACGTCGTCGTAGCGGCTCAGCGCGTAGAAGTCGTACTTCTCGTTGTAGTAGAGCGGCGCCTCCTCCCTCAGCCGTCGCCAGATCGGATAGGGATCGGTGTCGATCTCGAAGTCGTATGGGTCGTAGTACACATCAGATGCTGCGATCGACATCGGGCGCATCCCCCTCGGCGGCTTCTCGTGGGTCGGAACATTCACAGGAGCTTCGAGCTCTGCAGTTCCGAAACTAGCACCATGGTCTTGCCGCAGCATCCTGCTCGAAGAGGGGGACCGCGCTGCTCAGAGCGAGCCGTTCAAGTGTCAGCAGTGCCATCGTCGCCCCGGGCCTGGACCTGGGCACCCCCGATGGGATGAACCATTCGTCCTCGGCGACTCGCGTCGTGTGACGTACCCAAGGTCTAGGTTCGTCGAACGAGGAGAACATCAGCGCGTCAAGCATCACGACGCTGAGGGGGAGCACCAGATCCCGATGGGATACGTGATCATCACAGAGGCCATCCATGACCGCGGGGGCATGGAGCCCTACAGCCAGGTGTCCGGGGCGTCGCTCGGCGAGCACGGCGCGACGGTGCTCGTCGTCGACGAGAACGTCGAGGTTCTCGAAGGCGAATGGCACGGCAACCGGACGGTCATCCTCGAGTACGAGTCGGTCGAGAAGGCACGCCAGTGGTACGAGTCGGCCAGCTACCAGGCCGCCCTTCCGCTGCGACAGGCCGCAGCGGACTGCAACGTGGTCATCGCCTCGGGTTTCGTGCCGCGAGCCGCCGAGACTGCATGACCGCCAGGGCGGCACCGGTCGAAGAGGCCTACCGGCGGTTCCCCAGTCCTGACGATCTCGCGCTCGTTGTGAGCGCTGGCGCCGGTGACACCTGTCAGGACGGCAACCCCACCTGCTGCGTCGAGGATGGTGCGCCTTTGGCACCCCAATCGGTCGCTCGGGAGTTCCACCGAATCCAACGGTTCTGCTCCGGGTCATCTACAAGGACCTGGCGGAGCGAGTCGAGCCTCCGGAGCCACTTCTCGATGCGGCTCCCGCTCAGAGCCGTCGGGAGGCCTACGGTCCGGAGACCTGAGCCTCGGTGCCCATGGTCCGGAGCTGGTTGAGGGGTTCTCTGATGCCCGTCCCGCTGGAAGCCTCGGCGATGATGGAGCGTCGCTGAGGAACCCTCGGTCTAGAAGATGTCCTCAGAGGCGAAGTCGGCCAAGCGCCGACCGGTCACCGTCTTCGGCGTGATGACCACCCAGATCTTGTGGACGCCCTTCTTCCAGGGCAGCGGCACGTCGCCGTCGAACCGTCGGACCAGCTCGGGAAGGTGCTCGATCTCGACCTCTTGGCTGGATCCTCGCACGAGGACGCTCCATCCGCTGTGCGTTGCCTCGTCGATCCGGTCGACCTCGAAGGCGACGCCCTGGCTCCCCAGGGCTTGGATCTTGGATCCGCCTTCAGAGCGGAAGACGATGTCCTCTCCAGCGAGGGCGTAGATGACCGGAACGGCGGCCGGACCTTGGTCGTCCTGATAGACAAGCCGGCCGACGCGCTCTTGGCCGAGGAGCGTGAAGCACTCATCGCGTTCGAGGCTTTCGAGGGTTCTTCTTGGCATGCTCAAAGAGTACCCACCTCCAGGGAGGTTGTCATAGGGCCCAACGACCCATCCGCCTCGAGCAGGTCTCCTCCGCGAGGGCCTGAGCTAGAGGGAGAAGGGACCTCCCGCCGCTCCCGTCCACCGGCGACCGGCTCGGCGCTCCGCGTCAGGAGGCCAGTCGAAGAGCGATCTGGGAGATGCCGTTCGCCCACGCTGCGATCTGGCCGCTCGGAAGATACGACGTGCCGTCCGCGTGCTTGTCCACCTGCGGCGTGGCCTGATAGCGGATGTTGCCCAGGGGGTCGATGAAGTAGGTGACCGAGGTGTGCACCACGTCGGCCGACGGATCCGATGCCTGGACGAAGATCCCGTAGCTCTTCCAGACGGCCCGGAGCTCCTCGGGGCTCCCCGTCAGAAACGAGAAGTTCGCCAGCTTGCTCAAGCCGTGCTCCTCGGAGTACTGCGCAACCGCCGAGACCGAGTTCGCGTAGGGGTTGACGTTCACTGCGACGATCGCCACGCGATCAGACCTCGTGCCGAGCAGCGCGTCGGCCTGGACGAACTCGGTCGAGACGATCGGACAGATGTCGGTGCAGTGAAGGTCGAGGAACGTGAGGACCACCGACCGTCCTCGGAGCGCCGAGAGCGAGACCCGGTTCCCGTGCTGATCGGTGAGGGTGACATCAGGGGCTTTGGTCGTGGTCCCCGGCCACTCAGAGAGTGACATGAGGCGCTGGGTGTTCGAATCGACCGGAAGCGCTGTCGTCGGTCGAGACGTAAGCCAGACGACCCCCACGACGACCAGGGCGAGGCAGAGCACGAAGAGCACGGCCGGGAGCGCTACCCGCCTCATGCCCCTGCCGCCGTCACGATCATGTCGGTCACGAACCCCATGACCAGACCAGTGAAGATCCCCCACGACAGAAGGCGCGGCTGGGCCTGGCGGAACGCCACGGCCAGCAGCTGGAGGACGACGAAGAGGATCGAGCCTGCCGCCAGGGTCAGGAACACGACGCTCACCGGTGCGCTGGTGAACTGGCTTCCGACAGCGGTCCCGACGACGGTAGGGCCTCCGCCGATCACGCCGAGCACGGCGAGGAACATCCACGATGGCCGCTCGTCAAGGGTCGTCATGGGCGAGACGATCCCGAAGCCCTCCGTGGCGTTGTGAAGAGCGAAACCGATCACGAGGACCGTTGCCATGGAGATCTCGCCGAGCGCAGCGCTCTGCCCGATCGCCAGTCCCTCGGCGAAGTTGTGAAGACCGATGCCCACGGCGATCAGCACAGCGAGGTGCTTCGCCGCCGGGAGGTCTCGGGTGCGGAATCGGCTCGACTTCGTCGTCACGGTGGAGTCCGGCTCGGAGCTCAGGGCCTGCGGCCTCCTCTGTGACTTGAGGAACCGTTCGTAGTAGGTGAGGCCGACGAGGCCGACACCGAGCCCTGCGAAGAAGAGCGCCGCGTATCCGATCACCAATCCAACGGACCCGGTCCCCACGTGCAGCCGGTAGAGGGAGGCCCCCAGCGGCGCGTACGCATGGTCCAGGACATCCCAGACCAAGAAGACCAGGATCCCGATCGCAAAGGCGTTGAGGAAGTGCCGCAGGTTCGGGGCGGGGCGCTTCATGCGCCCGATCGGCAAGCCGAGGAAGATCGCGCCGCCTGCGATCGCACCAAGCAGGATGATCTGCCACTCACTCACCGTCCTTGCCTCCAATTTTAGGGTGACCTAAGAATATGAACAGATCCGTTGGCGTGTCAATCCCTGCACCAGTGTGCCGCACTGAGCGACACGAGCTCCTCGGTGAGCAGGCACCGGCTCTAGGCTCCGAGGGGTTGGCAGCATCGTGCAGAAGAACACTCACTCAGCGACGTTGATCATCCTCGGTCAGCTGAGCCTCCTCTTCTTCCTCTCCATCAGCGTGGCGCTGCACCCGGGATTCGTCTTCAAGTCAGATGAGGGCGGCATAAGCAACTACGGCATCCACCTCAAGACGGCTCTTCCCTACACACTCGCATTCACGTTGTGTGCGTTCTTCACCCTCCAGGCCGCACACCTCTACCCACGAACCGAGCGCTCAACCCGGCATCTGAGGTACATGCTCTACGCCTACAGCTGCCTCGTCCTCCTGACCTTGTTGAGCACGTACATCTACAAGGTGAGCTACGCGTTCAAGCAGGTTCACGTAGTCGTTGGCGTGACCACCATGAGCTTCGAGCTCCTGGCATCGGTCTGGATGTCCATCCGCCTCCGGAGCTCCTGGGACCTCCTGTTCCTCGCCGTGCAGCTCACCGGGTTCGTCTTGGCTGGCCTCACGTTTCTCGGCACGCTCCACGTCCTCTTCCTCGGTCAAGCACTCGCTACCCTCGGATTCGCGCTCCTCCTGATGCACACCGGGCTGCGGACCCCCACGAGGGACCGAGGGTGATCTCGGCGTGATGGCTCCGAACGGGGATTCGTCACGGTGAGGACCGGGTTGGTGTGACAGGCACCGGTCCCCGGCGAACCACCCTGTTCACCATCGGGCTGTGGTGACTCTCGATCCGGAGCCTTCGGAGCCTCCGGTGATACATTGCGCTTCGACTCGCTGCACCGCAGCACATGAAGGGCTCCCCTGTGTCTTCTATCCTGCGTAAGGCACCCTTGAGACTCTCGGCGGCTCTTGGTCTGATCGCCGGCTCTCTCGGGCTGTGGAGCGCTGCTCCGGGTGGCGCCCAGCTCCCCAGCGGGACCTGCACGCCCAGCTCGTCCACCACGAGCGGTTCGAACACCGTGGTCACGCTGAGCAGTGGATCCTGCATCTGGACTGTTCCCCAGGGGGTCACGTCGCTGAGCCTCCTGATCGTAGGCGGCGGCGGTGGCGGCGGCAGCGCCGACATCACAGCCCCCGACGGGGCCGGTGGCGGAGGTGGTGGCGGGTTCGCCATGACGCAGTCGCTGTCGGTGTTCAAAGGAAACTCCCTCTCCATCACGGTGGGCGGCGGCGGGAGCGGCGCCACCACCGGCGACTCCGATGGTGCCTCAGGCGACGCGTCCTCGATCACGTTCCTGTCGACGCCCTACGTCGCTGACGGTGGTACCGGCGGGGGCGGGGGCACGGGCACCGGTGGTCCCACCACGCTCTCGGGCGACGGCGGCGCGTCGGGCAACGTGGTCGACGGCGTCGCAACCCCGCAGAGCGGCGGAGGGAACGACTGGGACGGCGGCGGAGGTGGCGGCGGCGCTGGGTCTCCGGGCGACGACGGTGTCGACATCGGTGGGTACGGTGGCAGCGGTGGAAACGGAGGCACCGGTCTCGCCAACAGCATCACGGGTGTCTCGACGCCGTACGGCTGTGGAGGCGGTGGTGGAGGCAGCTCCGACCTGAACGGCAACCCCCTCCTCGATGCCTCCGGGACCATTCTCGGCAGCTACCTGTGGAGCGACATCACGGGAACCGGGGGGACCGGGGGCTGCAGCTCAGGCGGCGACGCCACCCAGCTCGATCCGACGGGGACCGCTGCGACGCCAGGAGCCGATGGCTTCGGCGGCGGTGGCGGTGGCGGTGGTCTCGTTCCCTGCGAGGACCTGATCTCCTCCACGACCGAGACATGCTCGAGCCCGAACCCCACGTTCTCCACCCAGATCCGCGGGGCAGACGGTGGGACCGGTGTCGTCATCATCTCCTACGCCACGCCAGCTGCGATCCCCACGACGACCGAACCACAATCACAGCTCGCCTCGACAGGCTCCGATCTGACGATCCCGGCGGGAGTAGCGCTCGCTCTGCTCGGAGCCGGAGCGACAGCGGCCTTCGTGAGTCGGCGGCGCCGAGCGGCGTAGCCCCCTAATCTCGCCCGCGGCTCGCGGCGCGGCGGAAGGGGGAGACGAGGGCCTCGCGCCAGAATCAGCTTCCTCACCTCTCGAGGTGTCTGCTCAGCGGGTCATCAGGCGCTCGAGTGCCTCTTGGTCGGCCAGTGAGGGGACGCCCCAGCCTGGCTGATACGAGAAGATCTCCTGCGCGGGGGTCGAGTACACGCCGCGCTCGAGGAACTCGAGGTGGTCCAGGGTGATCTGGGAGGGGTGCAGCACCCCGCAGGCACGGCTGAGCCGAGCCATCTCGTAGCGGAATCCCTCGAGGTAGTTCGCCGCCCGGACCGACTTGGCGTCTGGATCGAGCCCTCTCGTGAGCCACGGCGACTGGGTGGCCACGCCGGATGGGCATCGACCGGTGTGGCAGCGCTGGGCTTGGATGCAGCCGATCGACATCATCGCCTCGCGCGCCACGTTGATCATGTCGCACCCCATGGCGAACGCCAGGACCGCATTGCTCGGAAGCCCGAGCTTCCCGGATCCGATGAAGACCACGTCATCGGTGATCCCGGCTTCGGCGAAGATCCGGTAGACCCTCGAGAAGCCCACCTTGAACGGGAGCGCGACGTGGTCGACGAAGACCAGCGGTCCGGCCCCGGTCCCACCCTCGCCACCGTCGATGGTGATGAAGTCGACGCCTCGGTCCTCGTTCGCCATGAGGGTCGCCAGGTCCTCGAAGAGCCCGAGATCTCCCACCGCAGTCTTGATCCCGACGGGGAGCCCCGTGGCTGCCGCTATCTCCTCGACGAAGTCGACCATCGACGAGACATCGCTGAAGGCGCTGTGGTTCGAGGGGCTCACGCAGTCCCTTCCCGGCTCGATGCCCCGGATCGCGGCGATCTCCGGTGTCACCTTGGCTCCGGGGAGGACACCCCCGACCCCGGGCTTCGCCCCTTGGGAGAGCTTGATCTCGATCGCCCGGATGGGCTGCTGGTCCGTCAGCGCCACGAGGCGATCGAGATCGAAGCGCCCGTCGGGGGTCCGGCACCCGAAGTAGCCGCTCCCGATCTGATAGACCAGCTCGCCACCCAGGGAGTGCTGCGGGGCAAGACCACCCTCGCCGGTGTTCTGCCAGACCCCGGCCATCGCCGCTCCGCGGTTCAGGGCCTCAATCGCCGCCCCCGAGAGCGAGCCGAAGCTCATCGCCGAGATGTTGACCACCGACGGAGCCCGGAGCGCCTTCGCCCGACCTCTCGCCTGGCCGAGGACCTTGGCCGCCGGGAGGAGGGCGGGTCGAGAGGGGGCGTCCCTGGGGAACGATGCGTTCTTGATGATCAGGTGCTGGGAGACGGTGTCGATGCTCACGTCGGTCCCGAAGCCGTAGTACGTGTTCTCCTCCTTGGCGCTGTTGTAGATCCAGCGCCGCTGGTTCCGGTTGAACGGCTGCTCGACCTCGTTCCCCGTGACGATGTACTGACGGAGCTCGGGGCCGAACGCCTCCATCAGGTAGCGCAGGTGCCCGATGATCGGGAAGTTGCGGAGGACGGCGTGTTGGTCTTGGACCAGGTCGTAGATGGCGACAGCCACCAAGAGCGCCACGATCACGGCCAGAACGATCCAGATGATCACCGTCTGCTCTCCAAACCTAGAGGTGGCGCCATCGAGCTCCGATCGCTCTCGACCGGAGCCGTCACCTACGCCACCACTCTAGTTTCACCGCGATCTTCGAGACCCTCGGCACGGCTCCCCCACCCAGCTCGCGACGGGTCGGCCCCGCGTCAGCAGCGAGGATCACCGTGGTCCACCGGCGCGGGCGAGGAGTGACGGAGCCCGTGAGCGGCGCGGGCCGTTCTCGACGACAGGTCGCGCCGACCCACCAAACATCACAGTGGCCCTGCTACCGTCGTCTGATCAAGGAGAGCGACATCTCCTCGCGACACGTGAGGTCACGTAGATGAACCAGGTTTCCCAGCGACGGCGACCGAGCAGCGATGTCCGGACCCTTGGAGCGCTCGGAGCGGTCTTCGCTCTGGCCCTGGGGCTCTTCAGCCTCTTCGGGATCGCCGCCCACGCGACCCCGCCTCCTCCGCGAACCCTTCCGAGCGGATCACCGCACATGTATGCGATCGACTGCAACGTCTTGAACAACCAGTTCTATTCGGTAGATCCCGTCACCGCTCAGTTCACCGCCATCGGCAGCGGTGGATCCATCGATGGCTCACAGTGCGGATACGGCATGGCGTACGACCCCATGACCGACGTCACCTACTTCCTGGCTGGCAACAACAACTCGGGCAACTGGCCACTCGCGACGGTGAACCTCACCACCGGAACCGAGACCTTCGTCGCCAACTTGAACGTGAGCGGCACCCCGATCACCGACTTCCCGGCCGTGGTGGCCATCGGAAGAGACGGCACCGCCTATGCGATCGCGGGGAACGTGCTCTACTCGCTCAACCTGGCCAACGGTGACTGCACCGTGATCGGGTCGACCGGTGCGGGGAGCGACATCTACTCCTTCGCCGTCGATCCGACCTCCGGTCAGTTCTATGCGGTTGACGAATCAGGCGTGGTCTACGGCGTGAACATCTCGACCGGTCTGGGCACCTCGCTGGGCACGCTCACCACCGGGAGCGTCTACTCGCTCCAGATCGACGCATCGGGTGTCTTCTGGATCAACAACGGCGGCGCAGGAGGTGGGGAGCTCGGGAGCTTCCTGCTCTCCGACATCTCAGGATCTCTCGTCCCGTCGTCGGGACCGATGACTCACTACTCCGGTGCCTTCGCCATCCCGTCCACGAGCGTCCCTGGCGCCCCGACAGCCGTCACGGCAACGGCTGGAGACGGCCAGGTGACGGTGTCGTGGACGGCACCCGCCTCCCAGGGAACAAGTGCGATCACGAGCTACACCGCCACGGCGTCGCCGGGCGGTGCCAGCTGCACCTCGACCTCGACCTCCTGCGTGATCACAGGTCTTGCCAACGGCACGATGTACTCGGTGACCGTGACCGCCTCCAACGTTATTGGGGCGTCTGGTCCTTCAACGGCGGTGGCCGTGACGCCAGCAGCCAAGCTGGCGGCCACCGGTTCGAACCTCTCGGCCTCTTCAGGTGCGGCGCTCGGACTGCTCGGTGCTGGCGGAGCCCTCCTCGTCATTCGCCGTCGTCGTCGAGCCCCATCAGCCGGCTGAGTCCCTGACGAGACCGACTCTCGGGCCAGCCCGTCGCCCTGTCGGCTCCTCGACCTGATCCCGCACCTGAACACCCTGCGGTGTGACGCTCACTCCCCGCCGCGCTGGCCATCGAAGGCAGTTCTCAGGTCGAGGAGCCACCTCTCCGGTCCCCACGGCGGCGCGCAGGGCTCCGAGCGGGGGAGCACTTGGTACTTCCCCGCGGGCCCGAGGTCTGGTGGAGGTGGCACACTTGGTCCCGGGTCGTCCAACAAAGGTGAGCATGCCGAGACAGCGTCGCACTGGTAGTCGTCATCCGTTGACGTGGCTCGCAGCGCTCCTGTGCGCGATCGGAGCGGCCAGCTGCGGATCGAGCGCGACCAGCGCACCCGCCCACCGGTCAGTGGTGTCGAATGCGCCGATCACCACGGGGTACGGGGATCTCACCGTCATCGCCAACCTGAGCGGCGACGTCCCGGGGTCGACGGAGCCGGGAGCACCTTCGACCCAGACGGTCCCGGGGAGCTGGTACGGCTACCCATCGGCTCTCCCGATCATCGACACCGCCCCCGGCTGGTACAAGGTCAGGCTCGCCCAGCGGCCGAACGAGTCCGCCGCGTGGATACCCGCAGACAAGGTCACCCTCTCGGCCTCCGTCGATCGCATCGTGGTGAACCTGACGTCGAAGCGGCTCACGTTCATCCACGCGGGCCGGACGCTCATGGACGTGCCTGTCGGGGTCGGGAGGACAGCGACCCCGACCGCCACGGGCACCTTCTTCGTCACGATGCACTACCCCCCGCCGGACTCGAGCTATGGGGCCTTCCAGGTCATCCTCTCGGCCCACTCCACCGCGATCGAGAGCTTCGAGGGGAGCGGCGACGCCATCATCGCCATCCACGGCCCGGTCGGGGCCGACGCGGCGATCGGGACGACCGGGGCCCAGGTCTCCAACGGGTGCGTTCGCATGCACGTCGACGACCTCTCGAGGCTGGCCTTCGTCCCGTCGGGCACGCCGGTGATCATCACCTCGTAGCACATCGGGTCCGTCGGGACCCACCACGAGCCCTCTTCGCTCAGCGCTTCGTGGAGCGAGGACGACGACGGCCGGCCAGCAGGGCGAGGCCCAGGAGCACGGCGAGGCCGCCCACCCACGCCACCGGACCGACGTCCGCGCCCGTTGCGGCGAGAGCGCTCATCACGATCGCGTTCGAGGGCCCTGAGGCTTGGCTCAGCCCGGCCGCATCGATCGCCACCACCGAGAACGTGTAGGGCACCCCGACGAGTCCGACGAGGCCCTTCGGATCTCGGGGCCGTGAGCGCTCGACGACCGATCGCGCTCGATCAGACCTCTTCGCCCCGCATCCTGCGGATCCGGTGGCTGGTCCCCTCCAGCCACCGGTCGTAATCACCGGCCTTGCGCTCGAAGGACTCGCCCACCGCCGCATGAGGGAGCGCCAGGAACCGCCCCTCCTCCATCGCGGCGAAGACGTGGTCGGCACAGGCCTCGGGCTCGACGACATCACCGAGCCCGAGCTGGTGAGCACGCTCGGCCGTCGACGGGACGTCCTCGTCGCGACCTATCAGCCCGGTGTTCACCACGTTCGGGCACAGGCAGGTGACCTTGATCCCCTTGTGGGCGTAGTTAAGCTGCACCCACTCGGCGAACCCGAGGGCCCCGTGCTTAGCCATCGTGTAACCCATCGGCGCCGGGCCCGTGATGAGCGCGGCGGACGACAGGGTCTGGACGAGATGCCCGCCGCCGCGCTCGACCATCGTGGGCACCACCGCCTGGGCCGCCCAGACGTGGGAGAGCATGTTGATCGCGGTGATCCGCTCGATCTGCTCGGGCGTCGAGGCCAGGCCGTCCCCCAGATCGGTGATCCCGGCGTTCGAGCAGAAGACGTCGATCGGCCCGAAGGCGGCGACCGCCTCGGCGACGAGGGCGCTCACGCCGTCTACCGATCCGACGTCGCAAGTGACGGCGCGCCCCCCGATCCGCTCCGCGACACGACCGGCGCGCTCAGCCTGGACATCGGCCACCACGACGCGACCGCCGGCCGCGGCGAACCGCTCCGCCAGCGCTCGGCCGATCCCGTGAGCACCACCGGTCACCACCACGCACTTGTTCGAGAAGTCGAGTTCCATGGACCCAGACCTTAGGCACGGACCCCCTCTCCATCGGTGAAACGGGTATGGGCGACCTCGACGAGCCTGAAGAGTCGAGAAACGTGGTCTCATGTTGGGGAACAATCACCGAAGGGGGAACGATGTCGCTCGCCAATGAGCTCTTTGATCTGACAGGGAAGGTGGCGGTCGTCACCGGTGGGAGCCGAGGCATCGGTCGGTCGATCGCCGGTGGCCTCGCCGCCGCTGGCGCCGACGTCGTCATCGCCAGCCGCAAGCTTGATGCGTGCGAGCGGTCAGCCGAGGAGATCCACGAAGCCACCGGTCGCAGGATGCTGGCCGTGGGATTCCACGTCGGCCACTGGGACGAGTGCAGCGCGCTCGTCGATCAGGTCTATGAGGAGTTCGGCCGATGCGACGTCCTCGTCAACAACGCCGGGATGTCCCCGCTCTACGAATCGGTCGCCGGAATCACCGAGGAGTACTTCGACAAGGTCGTGTCCGTGAACTTCAAGGGACCCTTCCGCCTCTCGGCAGCGTTCGGAGCACGGATGGCCGACACCGATGGAGGCAGCATCATCAACGTCTCGACGATGGGGTCCTTGAGGCCCGACAAGAGGGATATCGTCTACGCCTCGGCGAAAGCAGCTCTTAACGCGCTCACCATCGGGATCGCCGATACCTACGCTCCGAGCGTCCGATCGAACTGCATCCTGCCTGGACCGGTCCTGACGGACATCACCAAGGCCTGGGGCGAGAAGCAGATCGAGTCCCTCGCCGGCATGGTCCCGCTCGGTCGAGCGGGCCAGCCTGACGACTACGTGGGCACCGCGCTGTGGCTGGCCTCGGAGGCGTCAGCCTTCGTCACCGGGGCGATGATCCACCTCGACGGAGGGCTCTTCCTCCAGACCTGAGCCTCATCAGCCCTGCTCGGAGGACGCGTTGAACGGAGCGATGGCCATCGATGCGGCGGCGAGATCCGTGCCCAGCTCGTCGGTGACCGCCACGTCGATGATGCACAGCCGCCGTCCGGCGCGCACCACGGTCCCCTCGGCTCGGATGACCGATCCCCGAGGGGCGGCGAGGTACCGGATGTGGAGATCGGCGGTCGTGCCGCGGAACGGGGTGAGGCGCGCGCACGTGATGGCTCCGCAGTAGTCGATCAAGGTGGCGAGCGCGCCGCCGTGGGGGGTCCCCTGGAGGTTGAAGATCTCCTCGGCCACCGCCATCTCGGCGCAGACGGCATCGTCCCGATCCGACGGGACCATGCGGATCCCGAGGTGCGTGAGCAGCGGGACCCGCTCCGAGATCTGTTCGATGGGCACGTCCAGTCCCTCAGGGGAGTAGCTCGACATCGACGTTGCTCCGTCTCCCCTCCCGCCCAGCGCGATCTCGAGGGGCTCGTCAGGAGATTACCGCCGTGGCCCCGGTGGCCCGGTGGTGCCAGACTGAGGGCCGACTGCGGCGCCCGGGGAGGGAGACCATGGAAACCTACGACGAGTTCTCGATGTTCCACGAGAACGCCGAGGAGTACGGCATCGCCTATGGCGGGCCCCCCGTGGTCCGTCGCGAGTTCGTCGACGTCGGGCAGGGACGCAGGCTGAGCGCGCTCGTCTGGGGTGAGAAGGACCCTGAGTTCGTCTTCCTCCACGGTGGCGCGCAGAACGCCCACACCTGGGACACCGTCGCACTGGCCCTCGGCCGGCCGATCGTGGCCATCGACCTTCCCGGACACGGCCACTCCGACGGCGGTGAGGGCGGATCGCTCGACGTCTCGAGCAATGCGAGGGACGTGGCCATCGTCATCCGGGAGCTGGCGCCCAGAGCCAACGTCGTCATCGGCATGTCGCTCGGAGGGATCACCACCGTGGCGCTCGCCGGGCACGCCCCCGAGCTCACGCGCAAGATCGTGCTCGTGGACGTCACCCCCGGGGTGAACAAGGAGCGCTCCGCCCACATCGCCAACTTCATCCAGGGGCCGGCCTCGTTCGACAGCTTCGACGAGCTCCTGGCCCGCACCGTCGAGTTCCACCCCTCCCGCTCGGTCTCAAGCCTTCGACGAGGGATCCTGCACAACGCCGTGCCCCTCGAGGACGGCACCTGGGTCTGGCGGTACGCCCGATTCCGGGAGCCCGAGGGCCAGGCGGCGTCCGGGGCACCCGACTTCACGGCGCTCTGGGACATCATCGGCTCGCTGCAGGTCCCGCTCGTCCTGGCCAGGGGGATGCGGCCCGACTCAGTCGTCGGCGACGACGACGTCGCGGAGCTGAACCGCCGGAACCCGAGCGCCCACGTCGTGAACTTCGACGAGGCCGGTCACTCCATCCAGGGAGACATGCCGGTCCAGCTCGCCGCGTTCCTCGCCGGGTTCGCCGAGTAGCTCGCCCGCCCATCCGACAAGGACGTTCGAGCGGCGTACCTCGGTCGAGCTAGAGGGCGCCTCTGAGCGACTCGATGACCTCGGTGCGTATGTCGTCGGCGCACGGATACGCCGAGTAGAGCGAGAGCCGGTCTACGGCCCCCGACCACCGCTCGGCCACCCCTCGACCCACCGAGGTCGGGTCACCGACGACGGCGAAGGTCTCGAGCACCTCGTCGTCGATGGCGTCACCCATGTCGCTCCAGCGACCCTGCTTCGAGAGCCGGTTGAGCTCAGGCTGGAGGTCTTCCCACCCATGGGCCTCGAGCACCGGCTTGTACGCCGGAGTCGACGCGTAGAAGGCGATCTGATCCTTCGTCTTCTTGATGGCTGTCGCCAGCTCCTCGTCGGTGCGACCGACGGCGATGAACGCCGAGCCGCAGACGGTGAACCCCTCGAGGCTCTCGTGACCGGCCTTCTTGCGTCCCCGGAGCAACGCCGGGAGGGTCTGGTCGCGCAGGTACCGCTGCGTGGTGAAGGCGTGGGCGAAGAAGCCGTCGCAGACCTCGCCGACCCCCTCGACCATGAGAGCGCCGACCCCGGCGAGGTAGACCGGCGGCGGTCCCCACTCGTGCGCCTCGGGGGTGAAGAACGGGGTCATCAGGGTGTGGGTGTAGTAGTCGCCGCGGAAGTCGAGCTTCGTCCCGTCCTGCCAGGTCGCCCAGATGGCCCTCATGGCAAGCACGTACTCGCGCATCCGGGCTGCCGGGTCGGACCACGGCATGGAGAAGCGGAGCACGATGTGGGGCCTGATCTGGGACCCGAGGCCGAGGATGAACCGGCCCTCGGAGTAGGCGGCGAGATCGTAGGCGGTGCTCGCAGTCGTCATCGGCGTCCGAGCCAGCGCGATGGCGATCGACGTCCCGATCGAGATCCGCTCCGTGACCTCCGCAGCCTGGACCAGCTGCAGGAACGGATCGTGGTTGGTCTCCCCCGCCCAGAGGCCGTCGTAGCCGTCGGCCTCGAGCTTGGCCGAGGTGGCCCTGGTGTTCCTGATGTTGCCCCCGAGGCCGGAGTCGATCTTCATCGTGGCGTTCCTTCGTGAGGTGGACGGCGGTATCGCCATTGGAGCACGGGCGCATCGGCTTCCGCCAGAAGGCCCTCCCGAGCCCGCCGTCGTAGCCTGCCACCAAGGACGATACAGGGAGATCCTTCCCGTGCCCCTCGAACCTGGCACGATCCTCGAACGGGCCTCAGACTTGCTGCGGGCGACCTGCGACAACGACGCGGAGGCCATGGTCGGGTTCTACGCACCCGACGGGGTCGTCCGGCGCAACTGCGACGACAGGGTGATCGACCCGGCGCCCTCGGCGAAGTCGCTCGCCGAGCTGCACCGCCGCGTCCCGGATCTCTCGTGGGATGACGTCGTGATCACCACGATGCCCGCAGGGTCCGTCATCCGCTCCGTGCGGACGGGGACGACGGCTAGCGGTGCCGATGTCCGGATCCACACCCGCGTCGTGGCCGCCCTCGACGCTGACCCCAGGAGCACGCGGACCGACGAGTACCTCGACAGCGCCGCTCACGCCCTGCTCCTGCGCCGTTAGGTCAGCTGACGCCGGAGGAGCTTGCCGCCGGCGTTGCGAGGCAGCTCCTCACGGAGCTCCCACTCCGTGGGCACCTTGAAGCCGGACACGTAGACCCGGGTGTGGGCGCGGAGCTCTTCGAGATCCGGGGGGGACAGCAGGTCTTCGGGGACGATGAAGGCCTTCACCCGCTCGCCCCACTTGACGTCGCTCACCCCTACGACGCACGCCTCTCGAACCTGAGGGTGCCGTTCGATCGCCTGCTCGACCTCGACGGGGTAGATGTTCTCGCCACCGCGGATGATCATGTCCCCCTTCCGACCGGCGAGGAAGAGGAACCCGTCGTCGTCGAGCCGGCCGAGATCGCCGGTGTGCAGCCAGCCGTCGGGTCCCGGAGCACAGAAGTGCCCGGCTCGGGCCACCACCTCACCGACGCCATCGGGGTCGATGTCTTCGAGGTGCATCTCGACCCCGTTGATCGCTCGGCCCACCGACTTGAGGAGATCGTCTCGGCCCTCGGCCACGATCCAGCGATGATCCTCCGGGCTCAGCGCGGTGATCGGGCTTCCCTCGGTCTGGCCGTAGAGGTGGACGAGGTCGACGTCAGGCAGGGCGTCGATCAGCCGTCGGAGCGTGCTCGGGTGCATCGGCGACGCCCCGTACTGCATCATCTCGAGATCGGGCAGCGCGAGGACGCCGGCGTCGAGCAGGAGCTCGATCACCGTCGGCACGGTGGTGACATGGGTCACCCCCAGGGGACCGAGCGACGCCCATCCCTCGACGGTGAAGCGACCCATCGGCACCACGGCTGCCCCGGCCGCGAGCGCCACGGCGTAGCTGCCGAATCCGGCGATGTGGTGGAGCGGTGAGGCCGAGGTGTAGACCGATCCGGGCCCCACGCCGGTGAGCGTCGAGTTCATCCGGACCCGCCGGGCCATGATGTCCTGGCGGAAGGCAACCGCCTTCGGAGCGCCCGTCGTCCCCGAGGTGTGAAGGATGAACGCTGGGGCAAGCTCGTCCACCGCCACGTTGAGCGGCGCGTCGATCTGGGGAGGCTCGCCGACGACCTCGACCCGGACACCGGTCATCTCCGCCAGCTCGGAGGCCAGGCCGAGGAACTCGACCTCGGTGAGCAGGACCTCTGCCCCGAGCGCTCCGATCGAGGGGGCGAGCTCGTGGCAGGTCAACCGAGGGCCGAGCGGGGCCAGCGGTCGGTCGATGGACGATCCCGCGATCAGGTAGGCGAACGTGCCTGGCGTGGCGGTCACCAGGGCGGCAACCGCTCCAGGGCCCCTCGTCAGCTCGGTGAGGTGCGCGGCGGCACCGGCGCTGTGCGCCAGCAGATCGGCCCCTGACCATCTGGTCTCGCCGATGATCACCGCCGTCTCGTCGCGGCCGGACCACCACGCCAGCATCGACGTCCAGGTCTGGCCCTCGCGGACGTGGGCCGGCAGCTCTGCGGCCACTACGACTTGATCGAGCCCGCGGGGATCCCGCCGGGGAAGGCGCGGAACGCCTTGCGGAGCCCGAGATCGAGGGCCTCTTCGTCGACCGGCTGGTTGGCGATCGCCGCCCTCGCCGGTCCGTGGTTGCTCTGGCCGATGTTGCCGAAGAGCCCTGCTCCCGAGGTCGTGTTCACGATGCGCCCAGCGCGAGGCGTGCCGTCCTTGGCCTGCTCCCGAAAGTAGACGCAGGCGTGGTGGACGAGGTTCCACGAGCCCTTCAGGTGGACGTTGGTCACCGCGTCGAGCTCCTCGTCGGACATCGAGGTGATCATCCGGTCACGCAGGATCCCTGCGTTGTTGACGACCGCGTCGAGGTGACCGAGCTCTCCGACGAGCCGCTCGATGAGTGCCGCCACGCACTGGTGGTCGCCCGCCGAGGTGTTGTCGACCATCGCCGTCCCCCCCCGTCGCGGATCAAGGTGGCGACCTCATCGGCCGGCGAGCCCTCGCCCACCGCTCCGCTCACGTCGACACCGACGTCGTTGCCGACGACCGTCGACCCGTGGCCGGCCGGCTCGATGCAGTGCGCGCCCCCGAGGCCCCGGCCCCCGCCGGTCACGATCACCAACCGTCCATCAAGCGGTCCCACGTCAGCTCCCTGAGTCCATGGCCTCGCCGTGCCGGCGTGGCAGTCGTCTTCTCGAGAACAGTACGGTATCTTCCGCGGCGCCCGCCGGGCGACGCAGAGATCTGCCGGTGACGTGACGGGAGTCAGAGATGAGCGAGAACGATGACCTGGTGCTCTATGACGTCGCTGACGGCGTCTGCACCCTGACCCTCAACAACCCCGAGCGTCGCAACGCCTGGTCCCAAGCGATGGAGGAGCGGTACTTCGAGCTCCTCGACGTCGCAGACGTCGACCCCGAGGTCCGGG
>JADGOD010000124.1 GCA_017883125.1 Acidimicrobiales bacterium | reverse complement strand
TCTGTCCCAGCGCTGCGACGGCTGCTGCATTGTTGGTGTTCGCCGCCATGACGAGGCGTCGTCCCGGCTCGAAGTCGGTCCCCTCGTAGACGAGGGGGAGTCGACGGCCCAGGAACGATGCGACGACCCCGAAGCGCGTGCTGCGCGCCACTGGACCATCGGTGAGCCGAGCAAGCCCTGGCACCCGGAGTCCCACTCCCCAACGTTCTCGAAGGCCGCCATGCAGCCGAAGGCCTCATCAGCACCGAGGTTCGAGGTGATGGTCGTGCGATAGCGAGCCATGGAGTCGAAATCAGCGGCTTCGGCCCGCCAGAAAGCGATCCGTGCCCGCGTGGTTCTCGACGCCCTCGGCGAGATCCAGCCAGCACCACGCCCTCGTTGCCGTCCCCTCCTGCGATCGAGCTCCCGCTCACTGGTTCTTCCGGCTGAGCCCGGCGGCCTTCGGGCTGCTCATCGACGGACTCAAACCGGGATGCCCGATTTCGGGGCCTGGCGGTGAGATACTGGCACCGTGAGCGATGTGAGCTGGAGTCCTCGGCCAGTTGCACCCCACATGATGCCCGTGCTTCGGCGCTCTGCGTTCAAGAACTGTCAGGATGGGTCGAGATGATCGAGGATGCCATCGTCGTTGCGGCGCCCCGGGAGTCCAAGGTCACACGGGGTGAGCTCCAGGCCAGGTTGGACATGCAGCTCGACCCCTATGTGTTGCTAGCCGTCGTCAGGGACGACTCTGGACGGATCGTTGACTTCGAGTACACCGATGCCAATGAGGCGGCCATCGCCTACAACCAGACCACCCGCGGCGATCTGCTCGGAGCTCGGCTCCTTGACCTGCTGCCCGAACATGTCGGAGCCGGCCTGCTCGAGGACTACATCCGCACCGTCGAGACCGGCGAGCCCCTGATCCTCGACGACGTCGTCTATCAGAACGAGATCCTCGGAGCCGATCGCCACTACGACATCCGTAGCATGAAGGTCGGAGATTCGCTCGCCTACACCTGGCGGGACGTCACCGAGGTCCGCAAGGCTCTCGAGCGCTACCGCCTCCTCGCCGAGAACGTCTCAGACATCGTCAGCCTGATCGACGCCAACGGCCGTGTCGAGTGGATCTCGCCCTCGGTGAAGATCGAGCTGGGCGTTGACCCTGCCGAGATCATCGGGAGATTGGAGTCCGAGTTGGTCTCCACCGACGACCTCGCGCGGGCGAGCGAGTACAGGCAGCGGGTGCTCACCGAGGAGGAGGCTGAGCCGATCGAGGTTCGCCTTCGGACCGCTGGCGGTGGGCACCGATGGTTCCTCGCTCAGGCACAGCCCATCGGCAATGGGGCGGGCAACCTTGTCTCCGTGGCGGTGACGCTTCGCGACATCGACCGCGAGGTGATCAACCGAAGAGCTTCCGCGACCCTCTCTGCGGGAAACGCCATCCTGGTCAACGCCCGAGACGAGGAGAGCTTGCTGATCGAGATGTGCCAGGCGATCGTCGACAAGGGCGGCTACAGCTTCTCCTCGTACGGCCGGGCGGCCGACGACGACGAGCACTGCGTGCTGAGTGTCGCCATGAGCCGTGAGCGCGGCGAATTCCTCGACGACATCTCGATCTCCTGGGCCGACACCTTGCTCGAACGCGGTCCAACCGGGACGGCGATCCGCGAGAGCGAACCCGTGGTCGTCGACGACTTCGCCGCTGATCAGCGAACTGGCCCCTGGAAGGAGAGGGCGAAGCAGTTGGGACTCCGATCTGCGGTCTCGCTCCCGGTGCGGGTCGACGGCGTCATCGACGGCGTGCTCAACGTCTATGCCGAAGAGCAGCGGGCATTCGACGACACCGCCGTGTCCCTCCTCACCGATCTTGCGGCACAGATGGGTGTGGGCATGGAGCGACTGCGCGAGCACCGCCGCCTCATCGAGTCGCTCAACGAGCGCATGCTCCTGGCCACGGCGATCGACCAGGCGGGCGAGGCTGTCGTGGTGACCGATTCGACGCCCTCGATCATCTTCGCCAACCCAGCAGCGGTGAAGAGCACCGGGTACGAGCTCGAGGAGATCCTGGGCAAGACCCCCAGCATCTTCAGCAGCGGCCTGCACGACCGTCGGTTCTACGAAGACCTCTGGGCCGAGCTCGTGGCAGGCCGCTCCTGGTGCGGGGTGCTTGAGAACCAACGCAAGAGCGGCGAGATCTACGTGGAGGAGACGACGATCTCGCCCATCCATGATTCCGAGGGCGGGCTGATGGGCTACGTGGCCGTCAAGTTGGACCTGACCGTCGAACGAGGTCTCCAAGCCGACCTGTTGCGCGAGCAGGTGAATCGGGCGGAGGTCGTCCAGCTGATGCGGGATGTGCGGCCAACCGCGACCCTCGAAGGGACGGCCTCCGCGTTCTGCGCCGCGGTGACCAACCTCGATGCAATCGATGCCGCCGTCATCCTGCTCGTCCAGGACCAAGGCGCACTACTGCCGGTCGGGATCCCCGGAAGCCGCCTCGAAGGGTTGCTCGACGGATCTCCCATCCTGCCCGCGATGCAGGACCTCCTCGTCGAGCGCACCAAAGGCGGGACGTGGTGGTTGGACCTCAACGATCCCGGCGAGATCACGACCGGCCCGTACCTCGAGGAGTCTCTCAAGGCCGGCTTCGAGGCATTCGTCTGGACCCCGGTCAACTGGGAAGGGGAGATCATCGGAGTGCTCGCCTTCGGGTTCAAGGGCCCGGAGTACCGAGAGCGCATCGAGTCCCACTTGTCCACCTTCGACGAGCTCGGCTTGTTCGCCGGTGTTCTCTTCGGCGAGCAGGTCAATGCCTTCGGGCTCAGCGAGTCGGCACGCAACGAGGTGAAGGATCTCATCGAACACCGGCGCTTCCATCCGGTCTTCCAGCCGGTCATCGACCTGAAGACCCACGAGATCGTGGGCTATGAGGCTCTGACCCGGTTCGATGACGACAAGCGTCCCGATCTGCACTTCGTCGAGGCGGGCTCTGTCGGACTTCAGGCCGAGCTCGAGACGGCTTGTGCCGCAGCGGCGTTGGCCGCAGCCGAGCACCTGGACTCGGAACTATGGCTGAGCATGAACTTCTCGCCGACCACCGTCGTCGACGGGCACGTCGCTTCAGTCGCCTCCGGATCGAGACGCATCTTCTCGATCGAGATCACCGAGCACGTGCGGATCGACGACTACCCAGCGCTACGCCAGGCCATCGATCAGATCGAGGGCGCCCAACTCTTCGTCGATGACGCCGGCGCCGGCTACTCCGGCCTACGCCACATCCTCGAGCTGAGCCCCCATGTGGTGAAGCTCGACATCGGCCTGGTCCAGAAGATCGACACCGACCCAGCCCGCCAGGCGCTGGTCTCGGGGATGCGCCACTTCGCCGACCAGACCGGGATAACCCTCCTGGGCGAGGGTGTCGAGACCCAAGCCGAGGTCGACACCCTCATCGCTCTGGGGGTCGACCTGGCCCAGGGGTACTTCTTCGGATACCCGAAGCCGCTCTCCTGATCGGATGCCGACGCCAGGACCCGGGGGAGGGGAGGGGCTGACCGGAGGCTTGAAGCCTCGGCCAACGAGTGACGTTCGCCCACGACGACATCCGTCAAACGCCACGGGAGCAGCCCGAGTCAGCGCTGAGCGTTGACAAGGACCGCAGCACCGTTGACCCGATCCGAGGCCAGATCAGCCAGAGCCTCATCGGCCCTCTCCATCGGGTACGGCGTCACCGAGACCCTCACACCAGACCGAGCCGCTAGGTCCAGGAATGCCTCACCGTCGTCACGGGTGTTCGCCGTCACACTGCACAGCGTGCGCTCGTGGAAGAGGTGCTTGTCGTAGTTGAGGGTCGGGATGTCGCTGAGATGGATCCCGGCCACCGCCAAGACGCCCCCTCGGTCAAGGGCCTCGAGTGCAGGGAGGACCAGGGTGCCAACCGGAGCGAAGAGGATGGCGGCGTCGAGGGGCTCAGGTGGGGGATCGTCGGCACCCCCGGCGCTGGCCGCTCCGAGCTCGAGTGCCAGCGCACGCGCCTCCGGCGAGCGGGTCATGACGTGAACACGAGCGCCCTCGGCCATGGCGATCTGAGCGGTGATGTGCGCCGAGCCGCCGAATCCGTAGATCCCGAGTCGACCCTGCGGGGGCAGCTGTGACCGGCGAAGGGCTCGGTAGCCGATGATCCCCGCGCAGAGCAGCGGTGCAGCCTCTTCGTCACTGAAGCCCTCCGGCAACCGGTAGATGAAGTCCTCATCGGCGACCAGGTACTCGCCATACCCTCCGTCGACGTCCCAGCCGGTGAACAGGGAAGCGGTGCACAGGTTCTCCCGTCCGGTCACACAGAACCGGCAGGTCCCACAGGTGTGAGCCAGCCAGGGTACCCCCACACGGTCACCCTCAGCGAAGCGCGTGGAACCGGGGCCGGGCAGATCGACCACGCCGACGACCTCATGGCCCGGGACCACGCGGTCGTGCCTCGGAGGCAGATCGCCCTCGGCGAGATGGAGGTCAGTGCGGCAGACACCGCAGACTCGCACGTGGATGCGAACCTGTCCGGGTCCCGGGACAGGGATGGGTCGCTCCACCTGCCGGAGCGGCTTCGTGCCGATCGGTCCTGGGCGCTCGACCACCCACGCCTGCATCGTCTCGCTCATCATCAACCCTCATCGTGCCACCTCGTCTCGTTCGTCGAGTGTCACGCAGTGAGCGGTCTTCGTGGCACAGGGCCCCCGAGTGGCCTTCAGCGGAGACCGAACCGACACTAGTTGGAGGAGGGACTGTCGAGCTCGTGCTCATGGGTTGAACGGCCACGCCCTTGAGCGACCCCGCCGGGACCGCCGGAGCCCCTGGTGGCGTGGCATGTGAAGGAGTTGAAGCTGGCCCACGCGACCGAGAGGTGAGGCGGGTCGCCTTCCCCTACAAGCCTTGCGCGCATCGCTGACGGTGGCTCGACGCGAGCCGCTCAGTGCGGCGTCAGGCGGACCGGCAAATCCTTCATCGAGAAGACAACCGGACTCACGACGCCCAACACGCTGTACGCAGGCTCGCCCAGCATCTCAATCTCGCCAGTACGGGAGAGGAGCTCCTGGAACATCACCTTGATCTCGCGCCTGGCGAGGTTGGCGCCGAGGCAGTGGTGGGGACCCGGGGCCCCCAAGGCCACGTGGGGGTTGGGCTTCCGGGTGACGTCGAACTTGAACGGGTCGGCGAACACGTCGGCATCCCGGTTCGCCGACGGGTACCAGAGGGTGACGGGGTCGCCCGCGCTGATCTGAGCGCCGTTGAGCTCGGTGTCCTCGGTCGCCGTGCGCCGGAAGTACGTGACCGGCGAGGCCCAGCGAATGATCTCGTCTCCCTACAGCTCGAGCCGCCCACCCAGCTGATGGGCAGACTGATGAGCTTGAAATCCGCCGCCGGATGCTCGGCGCCCCGGCAGTGCCGGCGCTCGATCACATCCCGGCCGGGCCCGCGTTCGCGCCGGTGTACAGCGCCGCCGTCTCGCGCCAGTCCAGCGTCGTC
>JADGOD010000123.1 GCA_017883125.1 Acidimicrobiales bacterium | reverse complement strand
GCAATTCTCAAGGCCGGCCCAAGGCATCAAACACCTGATTGTTTACGGCCTGGCCACACTCCCAATCATCGTTGTGCAGCAGCCTCACGCCGTCGGGGATCACCTCGGCGAGCGACACGGCGCCCTCGACCACGATGAGCTCATCGAGATCGGCCTCGAGCGCCGGCGTGATGGCTGCGACGACGAGCGGCACGCCCTTGACCGAGACAAGCAGCTTGGCTCCTGGTGCGGCATCGGCACCGTTGAACCTCGTCCCGGCGCCAGCTGCAAGGATCACTCCGGCGACGGACACGCCCTGTAGTGTACCGGGCGGTGCCACAAGTCGCGCCGGAGCGAGTTGACTCATCTAGAACCTCCGCATCGGCGATTCATTGCCTCACGAAGGAATCTCTGAATCGGAGGCCTACCTCGCCGGGTTCGGTGGACCCGACCAAGGTCTCGTGGATGGAACTATCGATGAGTGAGCGCAAGGCCGTGACCGAGAAGCTGGCCATTAGCTACAAGCGAGCCTCGAAGACGGAGAGGTCGAGGGTCTTCGACGAGCTCGTCGAGCTGACCGGTTGGCACCGTGACCACGTCCGGGCCGAGCTGCGGGCCTGGCTCCAGCCCCGGGTCCTCAAGATCCGGGCCCCTGAGCTTCGAGGTTCACCCTCAGGTGGTCGAGGCCATAGCGGAGGCCTCCACGATGTTCCCCATTCGAGATCCTCGGCATCGACTCGGACAACGCGTCCGAGTTCATCAACGCCCACCTCTACGCCTACCGCGTCTCGAAAAAGATCACCCTCACCCGGTCACGCTCGGGCAACAAGAACGACGGAGCGCACGTCGAGCAGAAGAACTGGACCCACGTGCGCCAGCTCGTCAGCAACCTGAGCTTCAACTCAGACGTCGAGCTCAAGGTCCTCAACGAGATCTGGGCCCTCGACCACATCTTCACGAACCACCTGCTCAGCCAGATCACGCTCCTCTCGAAGTACCGAGTCGGCGCCAAGCTCACCAAGCGCTACGACCGGGCCCAGAGCCCTGCACAGCGGTTGGCCCCACATCCGGCACCCACCGAGGAGACCCGGGGCCTGCTCGATGAGACCCTCAGCACCATCCAGTCGAAGCAGATCGAGGAGCGGATCGAAGAGCTCCTCATCCAGCTCGAGCGGCTCTCGATCTTCACGCCGAGGACGAAGCCCGGACCCCGTGTCAATCGGGCGTCCAACTCGGGTCACCATCCGGAGATTCTTGATGAGGCATCGAATCAGGCTTCCTGGAGGTCTTGGCGTGAGGCACTACGGGAGGTCGGCGTCTTCCACACATGCTTGAGATCGCCTCGGCGTGGCGGTCAGCGCCGCGGTCTCGCTCCCTGCCAGCCGGGAGCCGTCCTCATCGTGGGTGGATCGGCCCCGCCTCGTCCCGCAACGGGACGACGGGGCGTCCACCTCGGCCGCTTCTGAGCGCGATGATCTCGGCGCAGATCGCGACCGCCGTCTCCTCCGGCGTCCTCGCCCCGATGTCCAGCCCGATCGGGCTCATGAGCCGCTCGGCGAGCGCGGCTTCGTCGGCCCCAGCCTCGACGAGCCTCCGCCAGCGCTCCTTGTGTGTCCGACGCGAGCCCATTGCGCCGATGTAACCGACGGGGGTTGCGAGCGCCCCGAGCACCGCGGGCACATCGAACTTCGCGTCGTGGGTGAGCACGCAGACCGCATCGCGCGGCCCGAGACGGCCCCCCTCCCGCTCGAGGAAGCGGTCCGGCCACTCCGCCACCACCTCGTCCGCGAGAGGGAAGCGCCGCCGAGTAGCGAACACCGGTCGGGCGTCGCAGACCGTCACGTGGTAGCCAAGGACCTTCGCGACCTCGACCAAGGCGCGGGAGAAATCGACCGCTCCAAAGATGACAAGGCGCGACGGTGGAGCGAACACCTCCAAGAACACCGCGACGTCGTCGCGGCGCGATTCACCAGCCGGTCCATAGTGGCGCGTGGTGGTCACGCCAACGTCGAGCGCTCCGAGGGCGTCGCGCACGACGACCCTGTCGAGCTCGCGGTCGCCGAGCGAGCCGAGGGGGTCGTGACCTGGGCGGATGACCAGCTTGGCGGCGAGCTGGGTCGCGCCGACAGCCTCGGGTCCGACCTCGACCACGGTCGCGAGCACGACAGGTTCGCCGGCGAGTATCGCCGCCCGCAGCGCCTCGAAGAGAGGGCGGCTCACCAGTCGAGGCGCTCGATCAAGATGTGCAAAGTGCCCCCACACGTCAGCCCGACCGAGAATGCCTCGTCGTCGGAGTAGCCGAACGTGGCCACACGCGCCGGCGATCCAGCGAGGACCTCGAGCGCCTCGCCCACCACAGCGCCCTCGACGCAGCCACCGGACACCGAGCCAGCCACCTCACCATCCTCGTTCACCGCCATCGTGGCACCCGGATCGCGCGGGCCCGAGCCCTCGACTCCGACCACTCGGGCAATCGCCACCTTCTTCCCCCCCATGAGCCAGCCGTCGACAGCGCCCAGGATCTCCTTCATTGGGCGATCACCTCCACCAGCTCGGAGAGGGCCTCAAAGGAGTGGCCCGAGCAGAACTCATCGACATGCGGCAGTGCGGCGGCCATGCCCCGTGCCAGCGGCTCGTAACCCTCAGTTGCCTTGAGCGGGTTCACCCAGACGATTCGCTTGGCCACGCGGTGCAGGCGCTCCATCTCGGTTGCTAGTACCGCCGGATCGCCGCGGTCCCAACCGTCCGAGCAGATGACGACGACCGCTCCGCGGGCGAGTGCCCGGACGCCCCAGGTGTCGTTGAAGGTGCGAAGTCCCTCGCCGAGGCGGGTACCGCCTTCAATGTCGGGAGCGGCGGCCGCTGCGTGATCGAGCGCAGCGTCCGGGTCCCTGCGCGCGAGCTCACGCGTGATCCGCGTGCAACGGGTCGAGAGCGCGAACGCCTCCGCTCGGCCGTGGGCGACCACGCTGCCGTGCGCCAGAAGGAGCATGACGCGAGCATACTGGCGCATGGACCCCGACACGTCGAGCAGCCAGACGACTCGACGCTCGGTCTCGCCGTGGCGGCGGCGGTGGATCCGCTGCAGCTCGGCACCGCTGCGCAGCGATGCCCGCACGGTGGCCCGAACGTCGATCCGCCCCCGCGCGCTCCGCGGTGAGACGACCGTGCGCCGGCTACGGCGACGCGGCGGGTGGCGCCGCATCCCGGCGATGAGCTGGCTGATCTCGGCCAGCTCTTCGTCGCTGCAGGCGGCGAAGTCCTTCCGCCGGAGCACCTCGAGCGCGCTGTAAGCGGCAACGATCCGCCCCGAGTGGTCGGTCGGCTCCGTCTGTTCATGCTCCTCCTCAGTCGAGTCACCGACCTCGGGCACCACGGGCATCACCGGTGGCCGCGGCTGCGAGGCCCCGCGCTGGCGCAGAACATCCCTCCCAGCACTGAAGAAGGCCGCGAACACCTGCGCGTAGCGATCGAGGTCCTCCGGCCCGCGACAGAAGCACGCCTGTCCGGCAACGAAGACAGCCCGGGGGTCAGCAACTCCGAGCACCCCGAGCGCCAGGGCGAGGTCGATCGCCGCACTCGGCGGAGCGTCGAGGCCACACGCGCTCGCCGAACGGGCGAACGCCGTCGCCAGGTCGGCGATCTCAGCTACTGCGAGGTTGGTCGGTTCCATATCGTTCTTGGCGGGAACTCCTAGGACTCGATAGCGTGCGCGAGCGCGCTGAGTCCAGATCTCCCAAAGTGAGCACAACGTCCCTGCAGGGCATCCTCCTCCTTGACCGAGTAAACGACGATGCGCTCGGTGCCGAGGTGGAGCGTCTCGATGGCGGTCACTGCCGGGCCTCACCCGGGGAGATCTCGAGTCCTGCCGCTCGCACGCGGACGGCGTCCTCCCGGTACTTCAGGACCGTGCCGAGCGTCGCTTCGACGATGGTGTCGTCGAGGTGCGCAGCACCGAGCACGACGAGTGCGGCGGCCCAGTCGATCGTCTCGGCGACGCCGGGTGGCTTGTAGAG